>JAGYMV010000036.1 GCA_018400355.1 Wenzhouxiangella sp. | reverse complement strand
GTGTGCCTTTGAAGTGATGAGTGTTCCAGCAGGCGAGGGCTCAAAAAGCGTGGCTCAGTGGTCGGCCATCTTGGACCAACTGGTGGCCATGAATGCCCAACGCGATGCGACTGTGATCGCGCTGGGTGGCGGCGTGGTCGGCGATCTGGCAGGCTTTGTTGCCGCCAGTTACATGCGGGGTGTGCGCGTCATTCAAATGCCCACAACCTTGTTGGCCCAAGTGGATGCATCGATTGGTGGCAAAACTGGCATCAACCACCCCATGGGCAAAAACCTCATTGGGGCTTTTCACGCGCCCCATGCCGTGGTCATTGATCTGGCGACACTCGCGACTTTGTCAGACCGGGACTATCAAGCCGGCCTGGCTGAGGTCATCAAATATGGCGCCTTGGGTGACTTGGCATTCTTTGAATGGCTAGAAGCCCACACCGATGCCTTAAACAAGCGCGACGCTGAGGTGTTGAAAACGACCATTCACACCTCGGTCGAGGCCAAAAAAGCGGTGGTGGTGCGCGATGAGAAAGAAAGCGGCGAACGCGCGCTTTTAAACTTTGGGCACACCTTTGCTCATGCCTTAGAAGCGTTGACTGATTACACCAGCCTAAGACATGGCGAAGCGGTGGCCATTGGTATGGTGTTGGCTACTCGCCTCAGCGAACGGCTCGGTCAGGTGCCCAGTGGCACCGCTGAGCGCATCAAACACTTGATCGAGGCGGTGGGCTTGCCCAGCGAATTACCCGCCGGCCAAGAGCCCAAGAAACTCATTGAGCGGATGCGACTGGATAAGAAAAACAAAGACAACACCATTCGGCTGGTGCTTCTGAGCTCACTGGGGCACGCCGTGGTCCAACCATGTTCTGAAGACCAAATTGCGCTGGCCTTTGACTAGCTCGAGTATTCCGATGACCGCCAGATGCTTGAGTCACCCAGATAGATTCTGGGTGACCAACGCAAATCCATTCATGCTCAATTAATCAGCGTCTAGGAAGCTTCTCAGTTGCTCTGAGCGTGTGGGGTGGCGCAACTTACGAAGGGCCTTGGCTTCAATCTGGCGAATGCGCTCACGGGTGACATCAAACTGCTTACCAACCTCTTCGAGCGTGTGGTCGGTGTTCATATCAATCCCAAACCGCATTCTCAAAACCTTGGCCTCACGCGGCGTCAGGCCGCCCAAGACTTTGGTGACCGTGTCGGTCAGTCCCGTGGTGGTCGCTGTTTCCACTGGCGAGAGAATGTTGAGGTCTTCAATAAAATCGCCCAAGTGCGAATCTTCATCATCGCCAATGGGGGTTTCCATTGAAATGGGCTCTTTGGCAATCTTCAATACCTTCCGAACCTTGTCTTCAGGCATTTCCATGACTTTGGCCAGCTCTTCAGCCGTTGGCTCGCGGCCCATCTCTTGGAGCATTTGACGGGAGATGCGATTGAGCTTGTTGATGGTTTCGATCATGTGCACCGGGATACGGATGGTTCTGGCCTGGTCGGCAATTGAGCGTGTGATGGCCTGACGAATCCACCAAGTGGCATACGTCGAAAACTTGTAGCCACGCCGGTATTCGAATTTGTCGACCGCTTTCATCAAGCCGATGTTGCCCTCTTGAATGAGATCCAAGAATTGCAGCCCGCGGTTGGTGTATTTTTTGGCAATAGAGATCACCAAACGCAAGTTCGCCTCAACCATTTCTTTTTTGGCGCGTCTGGCTCTGGCTTCACCAATGGTCATACAACGGTTGAGTTCACGCAGCTCAGAGATGGTGACCCGATTCATGGTCTCAAAATTGGCCAGGCGTTTTTGCAGGTCTGCGATCTCTGCTTTATGTTCTTTAATGGCCGCGGCCCAAGGTGCTTTGCGTCGAACCAAACCATTGAGCCAATTGCTGGAGGTTTCGTTGTCTTGGAAGCTCTGCAAAAAGTCTTTTTTGGGCATGCCGCACTTGTCTGTGCAAATGACCATGATCTCTCTTTCCACATCACGGATGATGGCCACTTGAAAGCGCATGCGGTTGACCAAGAAGTCAAACATGCGTGGCGGCAATTTCAACCGCATAAACTGCTCTGAGATTTGGTCTTTGATCTCGTTGGTGCGCTTGCCATGGGCACCATAACGATCATAAAGCTTGATGTAATGCTCATACAAAGAAGCCAATTCATCAAAATACTGGCTGACTTGCTCTGGGTCTGGGCCCGTATTGACCGTTGGTGCTGGGCGCTCGTCTTCCTCGTCCACCACTTCTTCTTCATCACGAAACTCGGCTTCTTGTTCGACCGCAGCCTCCATGGTGTCTTCAGAGATCAAGTCCATTTCAGCGAGCAGCGTGGGGTCAATAAACCCACTGATCAACTCATTGAGTCGTAAGTTGCCATCACGCCAAGCTTGAGCTTCTGCAAGCAAAGCCTCCATGGTGCCAGGGAAACGCGACAACGACATGTTGACATCATTCAAGCCATCTTCGATGCGCTTGGCAATGGCTTTTTCATCTTCGCGGGTCAACAAATCCACCGTGCCCATCTCGCGCATGTACATGCGCACAGGATCGGTGGTCCGGCCCAATTCGGTTTCTACCGCCGCCAAGGCAGCTTCGGCTTCTTGCTGTGCGGTCTCATCGTCAGAATCGGTACTGGCGGCATCATTCAAGATCAGCGCATCGGCATCTTCAGGGGCCTCTTCAAAGACCTTGATACCCATGTCGTTGATCATGTTGATGATGTCTTCGATTTGCTCGGCATCAACGATGTCATCGGGCAAGTGATCATTCACTTGGGCATAAGTCAGCCATTGGCCTTGTTCGCGGCCTTTTTCGATGAGCTGCTTGAGCTGTGATTGCTGTTGCGACGTGGTTTCCATATCAATCCATGGTCCGTTTCTAATGTGTCTGCGAGCGCGCTTGCAAAAGCTCGCGCAATTCACGGGTCCGTTCCTCATCCAGGCCGCCTTCAATCAGTTGGGCCTGTTGGAGTTCGCGCACCCGCGCTTTTATGTGTAGATCCCCTATTCTACCTAAGGTTTCAGCCAAAGCCTCGGGCATGGCATCGAAATCAGAACAAACCTCGCGACTGGCCAATTTGGCCAACCAAGGGGTTTCTTTCCGATCGCGCCACAATTCAAGAAGCTTAGCTGTAGAAAGGTGGGGCTTTTGTTGGCAAAAGTCAATCAATTCAAGCAAGAAATCCAATCCTTTGAGCTGCCCCTCGGCATGCTCAATCATGGCTATTTTCGTCGAATCGACGCCTTGGGCCAAGTCTGGACGCTGCACCAACAAAGCCACCGCGTACTGCACTAAGGTCAATGGCCGCTCAGCCTCTGGCGCTGCAAAGCCATGATCTCTGGGCGTTGTGGTGCTTGGTTTGACCGAATGACCACTGATGCGCGCCAATTCAGAGCGCATCATTTCAGCATAGGGACTTTCCGGCAAGCGCTTTAAATAAGGCTCTGCCAACGCCATCAACCGCGCCCGACCCTCCAGAGACTGCATGTCCACTTGCTGACCCAGCTGGTCAAAGAAAAAGGCAGACAATGGCTTGGCTTGATCGAGCGCTTGATTGAGAGCCTCAAGGCCGTGTGTTCTAACCATGCTGTCGGGGTCTTCGCCCTCGGGCAAGAATAAAAATCGGACCTCGCGGTTGTCTTTCAAGACAGACAAGGCCGTCTCCAGCCCCCGCCAAGCCGCTTGGCGCCCAGCACGGTCTCCATCAAAACAAAAAATCACCACCGGCGTTGCGCGGAACAACAAATCCAAATGGTCTGAGGTCACGGCGGTGCCGAGCGTGGCTACGGTGTCGGTCAGCCCAAACTGATGCAAAGCGGCCGCATCCATGTAACCCTCAACCACCAAAATGCGCTCAGGTAAGCCCCCTTTTCGAACGTTGTAGAGCCGATACAGCTCGCGGCCTTTATGAAAAACGGGCGTTTCCGGAGAGTTCATGTATTTGGGGCCTTGATCACCCAAGGCGCGGCCACCAAAAGCAATGACACGGCCCCGACGGTCATGAATGGGGAACATGACGCGGTCTCGGAACTTGTCCATTGGTCGACCATTTTTCAAGGTCACCAAACCGGCTTTTTCCAATGTCTTGGCATCAAACCCTTGGCCGGTGAGGTGATCACTCAAGCCTTGCCAAGCATCGGGTGCGTACCCGATCCCAAATTCCGTGACGGTGTCTTTGTCAAAGCCTCGGCCCTTGAGGTAGTTTCTGGCCGCTTCGCTGGCACCAAGTGACTGTCGAAACCATTGTTGGGCCGCGTTTAATGCATCGTAGAGAAGATCAAACCGCTCGGTACTCGGTGTGCCACCTTGTTCGCGCGGCACTTGAAGGCCAGCCATTTGTGCAAGCTCTTCAATCGCTGATGGGAAATCCAGCCCTTCGTGTTCCATCAAAAATCCCACAGCGGTTCCGTGCGCGCCACAACCAAAGCAGTGGTAGAACTGTTTTTGGCCACTGACCGTAAATGAGGGAGATTTCTCATCGTGGAAAGGACACAGCGCTTTGTGCTCACCGCGCCCTGAAGGCTTTAGAGCCAAACGAGAGCCGATGACTTCAACAATGTCGACCCGCTCTAAGAGCGTTTCAATAAATGATTCGGGTATGCGGCCAGCCAAGATCGATACCGGCTACCCGGCAGCAGAATCGGTGGCTGCGTTCAACCGTGTTTTGACTTGATTGGAGACTGCTCGCATGTCAGCACGGCCTTGAATTTCTGGCTTGAGTTTCGCCATGACTTGACCCATGGCCGCCATTCCAGTGGCATCCACCTCACCAATGGCCTGGTCGATCAAGGCATTCAACTCGTCTTCGCTTAGAGCTTCTGGGAGGTAGTCTTGAAGAATAACGATCTCTTGTTGCTCGACTTCAGCCAACTCGGGCCGACCGCCTTGGGTGTATTGCTCAATCGAATCACGGCGCTGTTTGACCATTTTTTCGAATACAGCCAATACGCCCGCTTCATCCAAATCAACACGCTCATCCACTTCTTTTTGTTTGATGGCAGCTGAGGCCATGCGCAAGGTTTTCAAACGGGTTTTGTCACCCGCCCGCATGGCGTTTTTGATGTCTTCTAAAAGGCGGTCTTTGGTCGACATGGGTTCTGGCTACCCAGGGTATGAGATTACGCAGTACAATTAAAGCTTAGTACAAGCGACGGCGATTAACCCGCTCACGTGAAATCTTGCGCAAATGGCGCTTGACGGCAGCCGCTTTCTTACGCTTTCTTTCCTGAGTTGGCTTTTCAAAAAACTCACGACGGCGGCTCTCAGAGACGACACCGGCTTTTTCACATGAGCGCTTGAATCGACGCAGTGCGTATTCAAATGGCTCGTTTTCTTTGATCTTAACGCTAGGCATTGATAACCATCCAAGATGTTAAATTTTTGAAGAGCCCACCATTATAACTCGCAGGCAGACCAACATGCAAAGCATTCTCGGCATCGAAACCTCATGCGATGAAACGGGCGTGGCGCTGTACCAGGCTGGGGCAGGCATTGTCTCTGAGCGGGTCTACACCCAGGCAAATCACGCCCAATATGGGGGTGTGGTGCCCGAATTGGCCTCTCGAGACCACCTGAGAAAGCTACCAGGCATGGTCGATGAGGTCTTAAAAGAGGCCCAAATGGCCCCCACAGACCTCGATGCCATCGCCTACACCAAAGGCCCTGGCTTGGCTGGCGCGCTTCTGGTGGGTGCTTCCACCGCCGTTTCCATGGCAACGGCTCTGGGCATTCCCTCGATTCCGGTCCACCACATGGAAGGGCATCTGCTCTCACCTTTGCTGGACGACCCCATCCCCGATGTGCCGTTTGTTGCCTTGTTGGTCTCTGGCGGGCACACCATGCTGGTGGAGGTACAAGCCTTGGGCAGCTATCGTTTGCTGGGAGAAACGTTGGATGAT
Source organism: Wenzhouxiangella sp. (assembly GCA_018400355.1). Taxonomy (GTDB): domain Bacteria; phylum Pseudomonadota; class Gammaproteobacteria; order Xanthomonadales; family Wenzhouxiangellaceae; genus Wenzhouxiangella. The sequence goes on along the minus strand of JAGYMV010000036.1, from coordinate 1,027 downwards.
GCCGCTGGTGAGGCCTTTGATAAGACCGCCAGACTCTTGGGGCTTGGCTTCCCAGGCGGGCACTTGGTGGCTCAGTTGGCAGAATCCGGGGATGCCCATCGTTTTGATTTTCCGCGCCCCATGGTGAACCGACCGGGGTTGGATTTTAGTTTTTCAGGACTCAAGACCCACACGCGGCAGTTGATTGCGCGCAGCCAGCCTGCTGATTATTGTGACATCGCCGCTGGATTTGAACTGGCGGTGGTCGATACCTTGGTGCACAAATGTCGACGGGCCCTCAAACACACACGGCTTGAGCGGCTGGTGGTTGCAGGGGGTGTGAGCGCCAATCAACGCTTGAGGGCCGCCCTCGACAAGGCCTTGCCAGGCCAAGTGTATTATCCACGGCAGACATTGTGCACAGACAACGGCGCCATGATTGCGTGGGCGGGTTGGCATCGACGCCATGAAGGACAAATGAGTGGCCACATTGAAGTCAAGCCACGTTGGCCTCTCGATGAGCTTCCGCCTCTGATGTCGGCCGATCGGTGACCACAATGACCCACCCACAAACACAAGGCCACAAACCGCCCATGGATATAGTGTTCATCACAGACCTTGATATCGACACCGTCATTGGTATTTATGATTGGGAAAGAGAGATCAAGCAAACCGTTCGACTGAATATTGAGATGAGTGCCGATGTGGCCAAAGCAGCGCTCACCGACCACATAGACGACACGCTGGACTACAAAGCGGTGGCCAAGCGCTTGATTTCATTTGTTGAACAATCCGAATTTGGCTTAGTGGAAACCCTTGCCGAGCGCTGCACCGAAATTATCCGCAACGAATTCCCTGTGCAATGGGTTCGGTTTCGACTCGACAAACTCGGTGCTGTCACCGGTTCTCGGTCGGTGGGCATTTTAATTGAGCGAGGCCAAAAGCCGCTGCGAGATGGCTTGGGAATGAACTGATGCCACACCCCATCTATTTAGGACTTGGGAGCAACAAAGACCCAGAACGCCATTTAAAAGAGGCGATTGAGGCA
>JAGYMV010000035.1 GCA_018400355.1 Wenzhouxiangella sp. | reverse complement strand
GTTGCTTGAACTCTTCTTCAACGGCATAGATCGCCGCTTTGGCATTGAGTGTGTCAAACACCGTTTCAATCATGATGACATCAGCGCCCCCGTCTAAGAGGCCAGCAACGGCTTCTTGATAGGCTTCGGCCAGATCAGCAAAGGTGACGTTTCGGTAGCCAGGTGATGAGACATTGGGTGAGATCGATGCGGTTCGGTTGGTGGGCCCCAACACCCCAATCACAAACCTGGGTTGAGACGGCGTCTGATGGCTGAACTCATCGCAGGCGGCTTTGGCCAGTTCGGCCGAGACATAATTGAGTTCTTTGGACAAATCTTCAAGCGCATAATCGGCTTGGCTGATGCGGTTGGCATTGAATGTGTTGGTCTCAACGAAATCACACCCAGCAGCCAAGAAGTCTCGGTGAATGTCGGTCACGATTTTGGGTTGCGTGATGCTCAGCAAATCGTTGTTGCCTTTTAAGTCACTGGCGTGGTCTTTGAATCGGTCGCCTCGATAGTCGGCCTCGCTCAAGCGATGTGTCTGGATCATGGTGCCCATGGCCCCATCGAGAACCAAGATGCGCTTACCGAGTGCTGCGAAAAGTTGTTCAACGCGTTGTGGGTCATGCCATTTCAGCATCGGGACTCTCCAAGGGTTTTTTGATGGTGTGAATCGGGCACTTGAGCCAATACCGTGACGACTTTGAAGTGGGGGGCTTTGCGTTCAATCGAGGTGACGTCACAAAACGAGACTTCCAAACCCGCTTGCTCAAACCAGCCGCGCAGTGTCTCAGGCAAGAAGCCCGGTTGGCAGTGTCCATAGGCCCGCACGTGATCGGCGTGGTCGTGTTGGTGGAGCGTGGCGCACACCAAGCGACCACCCGGGCTCAGCACGCGGGCGGCCTCTTGGATGACTTGCTCGGGTTGGGTGCTGTAGGTCAGCGCATGCAGCAATAAGACAGTGTCAAAGCTGGCCTCTCCAAAGGGTAGGGCGTGCATGTCGCTCAAGTGAAAATTGACATTGGGCAAATAGTGGCTCCGCTCAGTCCCGGCGGCCACCACTTTTTCCGACAGGTCAATGCAGTCGATGGATTGGGCTTGATGTGCCAACAAATCGGCCATGGCGCCATCGCCTGAGGCGATGTCTAAGACCCGCCCGAGTGTGAGCAGTTGTTTGAGGGCGTGCGCGGTGGCTTCCCAAGTCCGGCCGGGTGAATAATGCCGTTCCATATCGCCAGCGACCGAATCGGCCCAATTGCGACCTGTGGCGCGTTGCGCCAAGACCCCCACCAAGCGTTCGGCATCGGCATCGATCAAGGCATCATCGAGTCCAGTTTGAAAGGTCTGCCACAGCCTGGACATATCGGGTTCTTGGTCTTCTTCAGCCAAGCGATAGTAGACCGATACGCCTGAGCGTCGGTCCATCACCATCCCAGCTTCCCGCAGTTTGGCCAAATGCGTCGAGACCCGAGGCTGAGCCAAATGGGTGATGGTGGCCAGCTCGGCCACGGTCAGTTCTTCGCGTTCCAGCAAGGCCAGAAGCCTCACGCGGGTGGCATCGCCCAACAGACTGCAGTAGCGATTGATGAGCTCGAGGTCGATGACAATATCCTTCTATCGCGATTAAGCGATATATTATACGGCAGTCTCGGACGCTCGTGTGAGCCTTGAGTGTCGCTGGGCGACATTGAATGACCGGCTAGGGTTGCTGGTCTTTCCAGGTTCTTAAGGTAGCAAACACCTCGGTGGCCGTGTTGGTGGTGTCCGGATCGTGCGCCCGTGCGGCCATGATGATGCTGGGGTCTCGCGTTCTGAGAAAGGGGTTGGTTTCTAGTTCTGTGGCCAATGGCACTGGCAGCGTGGGCTCCCCGTTCGCTCGGTGTTGGTTCACGGTCTCCATGCGTTGCTTCAGGGCCTCATTGTGTGGGTCAACCAGTAACGCAAATTGGCCATTGGCTTGCGTGTATTCATGGCCGCAGCACACTTGGGCCTCAGGGTTGAGTTGGGCGACCTTGTCCAATGAGGCAAGCATTTGTGCGGGTGTGCCTTCAAACAGCCGCCCACAACCCATCGAAAACAGCGTATCACCAGCAAAAATGAACGAGTCGTTGTAATAGACCACATGCGAGCGGGTGTGTCCTGGCGTCTCAAGCACCTGGAAAGTCAACTCGAGCGCTGGGATGGACACCGAATCGCCTTCGGAGACGGTGTGGGTGATGGGCGAGATGCGCGCATCATCCGGGCCCCAGACCGGCACCGAGTGCTTGGCCAGCAAGTCGCTCACGCCTCCGACATGATCGTGGTGGTGGTGGGTGAGCAAGATGCCCACCAGGCTCAGCTGATGGGCGTTCAAAGCAGCCCATGCGGCTGTGGCGCAACCGGGATCCACCAACAAGGCGTGCTGGCCATCGTGCACCATCCAAATGTAATTCGATTCAAGGGCTGGAATTGCCTCCACACGTCGTCTCACAAGCGCTCCTTCTGGTATCCTCAACGGCATGTTCACACCATGTCACCTCTCATTCTAGCGTGTCAGCGATGCTGGCTGATTTTTCAAGTTTGCAGGCCGTTGAGGCGCGTCTGCTGTCTGGGCTTGAAACGGCCATAACCGCCCTCAACCGAGCGGAGTGGTTTGTCGAGGTGGCGCCTGTGACCAGTCCCTCGCCAAAATTAAATGTCTCGGCCAAACGCCATCGGGTGCTGTTTGACGACACCGGACTGGTCTGGCCATTTAGAGCACTGGGCGAGGCTTTGCCATTTGATACAGGCAGTGTGCCCGCTTTGTTGGTTCGGCACGCTTGGCAACCCCACCAATCGCGTTTTCCGATGGATCAGTGGGCGCGCGTTCTGAAATCTGGTGGGGTGTTGGTGTCGGTCTCTGCCAACCCGTGGCATCCAAAGGTTTGGCAGGTGTTGGGAAAACAAAGCTGGCGTTTGCCCAGTTGGCCACATTTTCTGGCGGCCCATGCCCATCCCGACATTCAACTGGAAATGACCCCACTGGCTCAGTGGTGGGGTGTGGTGCCGAAGTTGAGTCCTTTGTTGGTGTTGGTTGGCCAAAAGCGTTGTGAAATCTCCCCCATCCGTCCCGAGCGACGGAGTCGATTGGCGCTGAAGCAGGCACCCGCTGCAATGGCCCAGTGTCGCGCCGCATGAGCGATCAACGCGTCGAGATTTGGACCGATGGTGCGTGTCTGGGGAATCCTGGTCCCGGTGGCTGGGGCGTGTTGATGCGTTGGAATGGTCACAGCAAGGAGGCCTCGGGTGGTGTGTTGGATACCACCAACAACCGAATGGAGTTGAGTGCCGCCATTGAAGCCTTACGCCTGTTGAAAAAACCATGCCAGGTCAAACTGGTGACCGATTCAAAGTATGTCCGTGATGGCATCACCGAGTGGTTGCCGAAATGGCGCGCCAACGGTTGGCGGACAGCCAACAAAAAACCCGTGAAGAATGTGGACTTGTGGCAGCAACTCGACGCGGCGGTGGCTGGACACAGCATTGAATGGGCGTGGGTCAAAGGCCACAGCGGTCACCCTGAAAATGAGCGCGTGGATGATTTGGCCAGAGAGGCGGCAATGTCAATTGCCAAAGGACCTGAGTAGTGCATGACAGATTTCAGATAGGGAATGGGTGAGATGAGAAGGCAGATCGTTTTGGACACAGAGACAACGGGGCTGGAGCCAGACCTTGGACACCGCATCGTTGAAATCGGCTGTGTGGAAATCGATGACCGCAGAGTCACGGATCGTCATTTTCATTGCTACCTCAATCCAGACCGATTGGTGGAGGGTGGCGCTTTGGAAGTCCATGGCATCACCGATGCATTTTTAGAAGACAAGCCCAGATTTCGAGACGTTGTGGATGATTTTTTGGCCTTCATTGAAGGCTCAGAGTTGATCATTCACAACGCGCCATTCGATGTGGGTTTTTTGGATGCTGAGTTGGCCCGACTCGACCGATCGCCCACCATCCAAATTGCTCAAGTTGCTGATGTGCTCGATACAGTGGCCTTGGCACGAGAATTGCACCCGGGTCAGCGCGTGAGTTTGGATGCGTTGTGTAAGCGTTACGAGATTGATAACTCCAGTCGGCAACTGCACGGTGCCTTATTGGATGCCGAGTTGCTCGCCGATGTTTATTTGCTCATGACCGGTGGGCAGGTGGATTTGGGTTTGAGTATGCGCTCTGGAGCGCATCTTCAAGCAGACCAAGCCTCCAAGTTGGCGCTTGATTTGTCGAGGTTGGTTTGTTTGCGCGCCAGCGAAGCCGAGATGGAAGCTCATCAAAAACAGTTGGAGTCAATCCGGGCTCAATCCGGGCAATGTGTCTGGCTCGACTGAGTCTTGCATGGCGGTGAGCAAAGGATGTTCGCGCTGGTCCATCCACAATAAAATTTCATAAAAGGTGCGGATGTTACTGACGTAACTGACCGCTTCATAGCCTCGGGCATAGCCATAGCGGGTTTGGCTAAACCACCGCTCTTGGGTCAGCAAAGGCAGGTGTTGTTTGACATCAATCCAACGATCGGGGTCTTTGCCTTGGCGCTGAGTGATCACCCGAGCATCTTCTAAATGACCCAGTCCAATGTTGTATGCAGCCAGTGCCAAGTACAGTCGATCGGGCATTTGAATGCGCTCTGGCAGGCGATCGAGCATTGAGCGAAGGTATCGCGCACCCCCCAAAATGCTTTGCGCAGGATCCAAGCGGTTGTCCACCCCAAGCTGTCCGGCGGTTCGTTGGGTGAGCATCATCACACCACGAACACCTGTGGGTGAAACGGCTTTTGGGTCCCAGTGTGATTCTTGGTAGCCAACGGCGGCGAGCAAAGCCCAATCCAGATCCACTTGCTCAGCGGCTTGTTCGAACAGGGATTTAAGAGCGGGCAAACGGGCGCTCACCTGATCCATAAAAGTAAACGTTCCCACCGGTTCATAGCTGCTGTCTGACTGATAGTGGTGTGCTTTGATTTCAGCCAGTTGATTGTTGCTTTGGATCTGATCAAAAAAGGCGTCGAGTGATGTGGAGAGGCTGGGTGTTTGTTCCTCTCGAATCACCCAAGCCAAATTCATTTTGGGTTCTAATTCAAAAGCCACACCGATGGCTGGGAAAAACCGGCGGTTGAGTTCCACCACATTAGAATCTGCGATCGTGTAGTTCACTTGTTCGCGGCTGATGGCATCAAACAAATCTTCGATGCTCGAGTCTGCGGCCACGGACCACTCAAGACCCGTGACGGTGGCGCCATTGTCCAGTAGAAGTTCGTCATAGCCTTTGCCATCGAGCAAAGCGATGGACCCGCCGTTCAATTCTTCTAAGCTGTTTGGTCGGGGTGAGCCTTGGCGATAGACGACCATGGGTGCAACGGTTTCATAAACGGGGCCGGACGTTAGTCGCGGATCATCAATCGGTGAGGGCAATCCAGCGGCAATGAAGTCGCCTTGCCCCAATTTAAGCGCGCGCTTGAGCGCTTGTGGGTGGTCTAGGGTGACCACCTCGAGTGGCACGCCAATGAATTCGGCGAATGCGCCAGCCAGCTCAAATTCAAAGCCAGTCTCACCCTCCGCCCCCAAATAATAGGTGGTGGCGCCGTTGAGCGTGAGCATGATCAGGTGACCACGGGCCTTGATTTTTTCGAGTTCAGAGACTTGGTCATGCCCTGAACTGGCCAGCAACAGTGCGGCCACAGACAACCACAGGCGGGGGAGCACAAAGCGCCACCGACTGAAGAAATGCCAAGATGTGTCAAAGCTCTTCATGTCTTAGTCAGCAGTTATACACCAAAGCATGACATGTATTTGAAAGGCGCTGTCTGCTACCATGAACGACTCATCCTTATGTCAGCTTGCCCGACCCATTCTATGAACTCAAACAACACCCCATTCCGTACCCGATTTGCCCCATCACCCACGGGGTTTTTGCACATTGGTGGCGCCCGCACCGCCTTGTTTGCGTGGCTGGCCGCTCGGCACTCAGGCGGTCAATTCATCCTTCGCATCGAAGACACCGACCGTGAGCGTTCCACCCAGGCATCGGTTGACGCTATTTTAGATGGCATGCAGTGGTTGGGTCTCGATTATGACGAAGGCCCGTATTTTCAAAGTGAGCGAGGGGATCGCTATCAAGCGGTGGTCAATGACTTGCTGGACCGAGGTTTGGCCTACCGTTGTTATTGCTCCAAAGAACGCCTAGGCGAGCTCCGCGAAGCCGCGATCAAAGCAGGAGAAAAGCCCCGTTATGATGGCCATTGCCGAGACTTAGAGACACCACCTCAAGGCGTTGAGCCGGTGATTCGGTTCCGCAACCCGACAGAGGGTGTGGTGCAGTTTCATGACCACGTCTACGGACCCATTAGCGTGGACAATTCAGAGCTTGATGACTTGGTGATTGTTCGGTCGGATGGGAGTCCCACCTACAACTTTGCAGTGGTGGTGGATGATCTGGACATGAACATCAACCTGGTGTTGCGTGGTGATGACCACATCAACAACACCCCCCGCCAGATCAATCTGTATAAAGCATTGGGGGCAGAGCCGCCTGAATTTGCGCATGTGCCAATGATCTTAGGCCCCGATGGTCAGCGTTACTCCAAGCGGCATGGCGCCATGAGTGTACTGGGTTGGCGCGAACAAGGTTATGTGCCATCGGCGATGATCAATTATTTGGCACGGCTTGGGTGGTCACACGGGGACCAAGAAATCTTTTCCCAACAAGCATTGATTGATTTGTTTGATTTGGATGCGGTCAACCGCAAAGCCTCGCGATTCGATGTTGAAAAACTGACCTGGTTAAACCACCACTATCTGCGTGAGGGCAATCAGACAGAAGTGTTAGAAGAATTTCAATGGCACTTAGAGCAGTTGGGTTACCCGCTGACCCAAGGACCAAAGCTTGATGACTTGCTCGCGGTTCAGGTCGATCGCATCGACCGACTCGATCGCATGGCCAAAGAGTCGGCGCCATTTTTTGTGGATTTTGATGACTACGACCCAAGCGCTTCAAAAAAACACTTGCGGGCTGTGGCTTTAGAGCCACTGAGGGCAGTATTCGATGCACTCAAAGCGCTCAGTGACTGGCAACCCGATGCCATCCAAAACACGCTCACTGAGACAGCTGAGCGGTTAGAGGTCTCTTTTGGGAAAATCGGCATGCCGCTTC
>JAGYMV010000343.1 GCA_018400355.1 Wenzhouxiangella sp. | reverse complement strand
TGGCCAATGCTTCAACCAATGACCGAGTGGTGGTCTTTGGTTCGTTTCATGTGTTGGCGGAGGTCCAATCCAGGTGGCCAACGCGGGAGTGATCAAACAATGGATGATGTACTAAAACAGCGATTGATTGGGGCAGCGGTGTTGATTGCCTTGGCAGTGATCTTTGTGCCGATGCTGTTTGATCGATCCCAAGACCCCATGCTGGACAAAACGCTCGATTCGGGCATGCCTCAGTCGCCGTTGGCGGATCAAGAAGTCCGCAGGATCCCTTTAAATCCGAACGCATCCCGTCAAGGCCCCAGCACCGATCAGGGCTCCGCCGCCGAGCGGCCGGCGGTGCCCATGCCCAGTACCGAACCATCCCCCGAGCCCACGCGCGAGCGGCTGGCGCTGTCAGGCAGCGATGAAGTGAGCGATGAAGTGAGCGATGAAGTGAGCGATAAAGCCGGCGATGAAGTCAGCGATGATGAAGCCTCCGTGCCTGAACAAGCCACAGATCAAGACCGAACCGAAGACAACGAGGCTGGATCCGATGCCGTCGATGAATCGGTCGATGAATCGGTCGCTGACGTGGCAGCCAATGATCGGGCCACATCAACAGCATCGAGTGCTCAAACACAACAAAGCCCGCCGGAAGAACAAACCACAGAGGACACACCATCGCCTTCTTCGAGTTCGGCCAGTGCAGATTGGTCCGAGGGTTGGCGCGTGCAGGTGGCAAGCTTTGGTGCCCAAGCCACCGCCGATGACATTGCCGACGCCCTCAAAGCCATGGGTCAGGGCGTGCGGGTGGATCGCATCGTCCGTGGTGAGTCGGTGTTGTACCGCATTCAAACCGGTCCTTATGCCGACCGAGAGACAGCAGAGCAAGCCCAGGCCATCATCGCTGAATCGGTGGCTGGCGTGGCGCCTGTGGTGCGCGCACCCGATCAAGCCACTGATGGGGCCAGCGATGTGGCTGAAGGCTATGACCCTGCGGCTGTCTCCCACTCAGCGATTGGAAT
>JAGYMV010000342.1 GCA_018400355.1 Wenzhouxiangella sp. | reverse complement strand
TTGATTTTGCCAATCAAGCCTACACCTTACTGATTATCACCGTTGTGTTTGGTGATGTGTTCACGCGTCTGATTGTTGGCCCCGATGCCGGTCAAGTCGACCAATACCGCCAAGGCAACCTGTTGTGGTCTGTGGCACTGGCGCTCAGCTATGCCCTGGTCGTTGTGACCAACCCCATGGCGGGTGCCATCATGGACAGCACGCGCCTTAGAAAAACCTTTCTGTTCTTTAGCTACATCGGTTGCGTGGTCACCACCGCCTGTTTGTGGTTTGTTGAGCCTGGCTTGATCGTTTGGGCCATGGTCTTGATCATTGCCTCGAACTTTTTCTATGCCATTGGCGAGTCATTTGTGGCCAGTTTTTTGCCCGGCTTAGGCCCCCGCGAGGACTTGGGCTTCATATCGGGCCTAGGCTGGGGCCTGGGTTATGTCGGTGGTTTGGTGGCCACTGTCTTCGCGCTCCTATTCTTGGGCGAGGTCAGCCAAGAAAACTTTGATCGAATGCGTTGGGTGGGTCCTTTTGCCGCTACCTTTTTTCTTCTCACCGCCCTACCCACTTTTTTGTTCGTTAAAGACAGAAGTCGAATTCGGCCCAAAGAGCCAAACAAAACCTATCTGGCGCTGGGTTGGCACCGGATCAAACAGACCCACCAGACTCTGTCGGGTTTTGCGGATTTAAGACGTTTGTTGTGGTCAATCTTTTTTATGATGGCGGGCCTCTACATCGTCATCAGCTTCGCTTTTATTTACGGCGCCCAAGTCATTGGTTGGGACGAGTCGGTTCGTGTCATCATGTTTGTCACAGTCCAGTTATCGGCCACCTTGGGTGCGTTTGTCTTGGGCTGGGCTCACGGGCCCTGGGGGGCCAAGAGAACCTACATCACCACCCTAATCTTATGGCTTTTGGCCATCACCGCGATTTGGCAAACCCCCGCCCTGACAGGCTGGGTCAATGCGGTGTTTGGACTCGCCCTCGAGGCGCAATATGTGTTTTTATTTGCCGGCCTGCTGGCGGGTTATCCGCTGGGCACCG
>JAGYMV010000341.1 GCA_018400355.1 Wenzhouxiangella sp. | reverse complement strand
CAGTTCTCGCGGGTGTGTCTGCACCTTTTTAGTGATGACCCCGATGGGCCAGTGCATTTTTTGATGGAGCACGACATCCCATTCACTCAAGAACGCCGCCGCATCCGGTGGCACCGCGATGAGACCCGTGAGATCGATGTCTTGGTGATCGACCAAGACGGCGATGTGGTGGAGTGTTCGGTGCTGGTCGGCCCTGGGGCCAAACAGCCACCACCGAGCCCCATCACGGGCGAACCGATGGCGCGCGCATCGCTTGGCGAGGTCGAGGCATTGGTGCTTAGCCAAGACCTCACAACTGGCGTAAAATAAGCCCCATGCAATACCCACAAACATTCGATGTCATTGTGATTGGCGGCGGCCACGCCGGCACCGAGGCGGCTTTGGCCGCTGCGCGGGCGGGTGCGAGCACCTTGCTGGTCACCCACAGCATTGAAACCATTGGCCAGATGAGTTGCAATCCCGCCATCGGTGGCATTGGCAAAGGTCATTTGGTCAAAGAGATCGATGCCTTGGGCGGCATCATGGCACAGGCCGCCGATCTGGCCGGCATTCAGTGGCGCACGCTCAACGCCTCCAAAGGGCCTGCGGTTCGCGCCACCCGCGCTCAGTGTGACCGCGCCTTGTATCGACAAGCGATTCGGCACGCGGTGGAAGCCCAACCTGGACTCACGTTGTTCCAACAGCCCGTGGATGACTTGTGTGTCGAAGACCACCAAGTCGTGGGTGTGAAAACCGCGATGGGCCTCACGTTTCGGGCTGGGGCCGTGGTGCTCACCACCGGTACATTCTTAGGCGGGCGGATTCACATGGGCGAGACGCAACTGGCCGGTGGGCGCGCGGGCGATGCCCCATCCAATGCTTTGGCCCAACGTTTGCGTGAGCTTCCTTTTAATGTGGGCCGACTAAAAACCGGCACGCCCCCTCGGATTGATGGTCGCACCATCGATTTTTCCAAGCTCCAAGAACAACCCGGTGACCAACCCATGCCGGTGTTTTCGTTTGTGGGTGATGTTGCCTCTCACCCCGAGCAGC
>JAGYMV010000340.1 GCA_018400355.1 Wenzhouxiangella sp. | reverse complement strand
CACCCTCGACCGAGACATTGAGAAGGTGAAGGTTTTTGATCGTGCCAGTGGATTGGCCCAACAGGCCCACTTGGTCCTGGGTGCCTCGGGCAATGAACAGATCGGAGATGCTGTGGTTGTCGCCATCCAATAGACCGGCGAAAGGCGTGGCTGAGGAACCGATCGGTGCCCAGCCTTTGCCGCCATCGGCCAGATTCTCGCCATTTTTGACATGGGTGGTGTAGCCATCGCTGTTTTGGCCGATGTCTTGGGTGAGAATGAATTGGTCATTTAAGTGGTTGCGGACGTTGTTTAGGTGGGTCCAGTTGGCCACTTGATAAGGCGCGCCTGAGCTACCATCGCCGCCGGCGAAGTCTTGGGCCATGAGGGCGCTGGAGAGCCATAAAAGACCCAGCATCATGGCGATGGCTGGGCGTCGCCCAGCGGCGTTCTGGGTGGTGAATCCCTTAAAAAGGCTGGTCACGGTCGCATCCCTGGTTGTCGGTCTAGTGGTCGATCTAGTTGTCAATGACCGCTGGTCGCCAAGCACGCAGAACAGGTGATGGGGAGGTTGAGCCTTTGAATGGGTGATGAATCTCAATCACGAACCACGCTACAGGACGGCGATTGGATGCGCAAGTCGATGGCCCAAATGAGATGAAATTAAATAAATTTAGACAAATTTAAATTCATTCGAATCAAATCAATTCGAGCGATGAGGTGCGCATCACGGCCACATGACCATCGCACTGGGATGAAGCACGCGGTGTTGGTGGCAGCGTCGCTGCAGGATCTTTGCTGATTGGTTGCTGATTGGTCGCCGGTCAGACATCGATGCGCGTGGCTGACCGTGGCTACCCATGCTAGCGGCTGAATAGCTTAAGGATCAAATCGCCCCTAAAGGCGTGGTCTTGGGTGTCGTTCTGTGGACCTCGGCTCAGACTCACCTTAAATGTTTGATGATTGGCTTCGGTTGGTGGGTTGGGGTTTTGCAGGGGGTGGATGGGGAGCGGTTTTGCCCAGGGCTCGGTGATGGAGGCGACCGTCAGATTCCATTGGC
>JAGYMV010000034.1 GCA_018400355.1 Wenzhouxiangella sp. | reverse complement strand
TAAACCTTGCCGGCGCTTGTGAAAATCAACAACGTATCATGGGTATTGGTCACCCAGAAGCGCTCCACGAAATCCTCATCTTTTGTCTTGGTGGCACTCCGCCCTCGCCCACCACGTCGCTGAGCCCGATACCGGTCCAAAGGCTGGTATTTTGCATAGCCTGCATGGGACAAGGTCACCACCACGTCTTCTGGGGTGATTAAGTCTTCCATGGTCAAGTCAAGATGGGTCTCGACAATCTCTGAGCGCCGTTGATCACCAAATTGATCTTTGAGCGCATTGAGCTCGTCGCGGATCACCTGCATCAACGCATCGGGCTCGGAAAGAATCCGCATTAACTCCTGAATTTGGCCCAGAATCTCTTGGTATTCATCGGATAACTTCTCTTGCTCTAAACCAGTCAGCTTTTGCAGACGCAAATCAAGAATCGCTTGGGCCTGTGCGGGTGAAAGTTGATAGCCCGCCTCACTCAACCCAAACTCAGCCGCGAGATCTTCTGGCCTGGAGAGCTCTGCTCCGGCGCGCCCCAGCAAAGACTGAACGATTGAGCCATCCCAGCGACGCGACTGGAGGGCCTCACGGGCCTCAACTGGCGTTGGTGAGCCTTTGATGAGACTGATGATCTCATCCAAATTGGCCAAAGCGACAGTGAGCCCTTCTAAAATGTGGGCCCGCTCTCTGGCCTTGCGAAGCTCGAACAAGCTCCGTTTTGTCACCACATCGCGACGGTGGGCCAAAAAGGCCTGTAGCATTTGCTGAATATTGAGAAGCTTCGGTTGCCCATCCACCAACGCAACCATGTTGATGCCAAACACACTTTGCAGCGGCGTGAGCTGATAGAGGTTATTGAGAATCACCTCGGCCACCTCACCGCGCTTGAGCTCAACCACCATCCGCATGCCATCTTTATCGGATTCATCACGGAGCTCAGAAATGCCCTCTAAGCGCTTGGCTCTCACGAGGTCGGCAATCTTTTCAAGCAACCGAGCCTTGTTGACCTGGTAGGGCAATTCAGTCACGACAATGCGGCTGCGGCCGTTGTCATCGGTTTCCACATGCGATCTGGCGCGCATATAAACCCGCCCGCGGCCTGTGCGATACGCCTCATGAATGCCAGCCACGCCATTAATGATGCCTGCGGTTGGAAAGTCTGGCCCAGGCAGGTACGACATGATGCCTTCGATGTCTAGGTTTGGATCATCAATCATCGCCAACAACGCAGCAACCACTTCGGTGAGGTTGTGCGGCGGAATGTTGGTGGCCATGCCAACCGCAATTCCCGATGCGCCGTTGATTAATAGATTCGGTACCCGCGTGGGCAGAACCACTGGCTCATTTTCAGACTCATCGTAGTTTGGGCTGAAGTTAACGGTTTGCTTGTCAATATCGGCCAACATCTCATGCGCCAACCGGTCCATTCGAACTTCGGTGTACCGCATGGCTGCCGGCGAATCGCCATCGATCGATCCAAAGTTCCCTTGGCCATCGACGAGCATGTAGCGCATTGAAAACGGCTGCGCCATCCGCACGATGGTGTCGTACACCGCGGTATCGCCATGGGGGTGGTATTTACCAATCACATCACCGACCACGCGCGCCGATTTCTTATAGGGTTTGTTGTAGTCGTTGCCCAGTTCATGCATCGCAAACAGCACGCGACGATGCACCGGTTTGAGACCATCCCTGACATCAGGTAACGCTCGACCAACGATGACGCTCATCGCGTAGTCGAGGTAAGATTGCCGCATTTCGTCTTCCAGGTTGACCTGGAGCACTTCCCGTGCCAATTCTGCCATCTGGGGGATCCTATTCTACGCCGAAGATACCGCTATAAATTATTGATATATATAATATTTTTAATTGCCGCTGACCCATGGCCAATCACATGGTTTCTGAGTCATTTCTTGCCTTGAATTTTACCATATTTCGCCCAAAAACAGTAGCTGCTAGCGCCGGTCACTAACCCCCGCTGACACCCGCCGGGCAAACTCAAGTATCATTGTGTTTGTTTGAATTCAACCAAACCAAAATCCAGCCAAAGGAAGCTGAATCATGACATCTTTTAGGATCTTATTGAGTTGCCTGGCGTTGGCTTTTCCCCTGGCCGTAGCGGCGCAATCCTCGACTGATGATGAGGCAGCCAACACGACAGCACCGACGACTCAAATAGAGGAAAACCCCACTGTGATCTTACACACCAATTTTGGCATCATCGAACTCGAACTATTCGCTGACAAGGCGCCGAAGTCTGTGGAAAATTTCATCGCCTATGCCCAAGCCGGCCATTATGACAACACCCTGTTTCATCGGGTCATCCCAAATTTCATGATTCAAGGCGGTGGCTTTGATTTGGACTTTCAGCAAAAACCAACCAACGAGCCCGTGGTCAACGAAGCCGATAATGGCTTGAGCAATACCCGCGGCACGCTTGCCATGGCACGCACCATGTCGCCGCATTCAGCGACTGCTCAGTTCTTCATTAACGTGCAAGACAACACGTTCCTAGACCATCAAGGCACCTACTCTGGGCAGGCTTGGGGCTATGCCGTTTTTGGCCAAGTCACTCAAGGAATGGATGTGGTTGACACCATTCGCCAAGTGCCAACAGGACGCAAAGCAGGCCACCAAGATGTACCGGTTGACCCAGTCATCATTGAGCGCGTGGAAATCAGCGCCGAAAGTTAATTGGTCACTTTCAAACCCAATCTTCCGCTTTATGTAATTGCTGATGTGCACCTCGGTGGTGGTTCTGCTGCCACCGAGGATCTGTTTGACTCGTTCATTGAGACTCTGAAGCCAGAAAACAACGCGCTTTTGATTTTAGGCGACTTGTTTGAAATCTGGACAGGGGATGATGTGCGCTCACCACTGACGCAGAAAGTCGCCGACACACTCAAATCCTTAAGCCAAACAGGCACCGCCATTTACTTTGTCCATGGCAATCGTGATTTCCTACTCAAAGACGACTATGCCAAATCAGCTGGCATGGTCTTGCTGGATGAGCCACTGATCATTTCAGAAACGCTCCCACAGACGGGTTTTATTCACGGCGACAGCCTGTGCACAGGCGATGAGGCCTTTCAGCGCTTTCGTCAGAAGTCACGTTCACCAGACTGGCAACACCGCATCTTGGGCCTGCCCCGCTTTTTGCGGCAAGGGCTCGGGAAATGGGCTAGGTGGCGCAGCAGGCAACACGGAAGACGCACCATCCAGCAGCAACCAACGATTGCAGATGTGAGCCCCCAAGAAGTCGCTCGTTTCATGGAGCAACACGGCTTAGTGCGGTTGGTGCATGGCCACACCCATCGTCTGGCAGTGCATCAAGATCCGGCGGGGCCTGGGACACAACGTTGGGTTTTGGGTGACTGGCATCAAGGCGCGGGCTCGGTGTTGATGATCACCCAATCAAATATCTCAATGCACACCATTGAAATCACCCCATCCGGCCAGGTTAAGTGGTCAGCGCCTGTGCAACCCCTCGCCCACTGAGCCAGGCACCTTCAACTCGGTTTGAGTTACACCAATCACCCGCCACCCAAACTCGCCTGTCTTTGTCCGACAAATAGCCCTGATCTAGGGGAGCTGGGCTCTGCGCGTAGCGCCAACGGTGCGTCTGCATCCAAGTGGGCTCTTGATCGATGCCACCCACCAACTCAAGCCAAGCTTGATACATCTTTGAGCCCACGTTGGCCTGTGGTGCATCTAGGTGCGCATCAGACCATTGGCTGGTCGCATGTATCACCCAAGCCTCGCCAGTCCGACTCGGTTTGGTGTTCTGCCGACAAAACCATGAGAGCGGACCATCATTGACAAACCCAGCCGATACATCCAAGCCCAATGGTTGATCAAAGCCAAGCATCAGTGCCAACGTGGGCGCCATCACATGGGCATTAAGAACTGGAAACAGCGCGCTGGCTTTCCCCAATAAAGCTGCACTTTGAGCCGGTGGGGCGGTGACAACCAACTGCTTGGCCAAAAATAGCCGCGTTTGTCCATCGGCTTTGGCTTCAATGCGCCAACCACCCTCTGTGGGGATGACAGCGGTGACTGTGTGTTCATAGTGGGTGGCGAGCCCCTCAGATAGGGCCTTAAGGACCGCATTGTTGCCTGGTACACCCACCCATCGGGTCACCGGCCCCTCTTTGTCCAACCGCGACAGATGATCGGGTCGCTGGCCGAAGACACCGATTGGCTCCAACCATGGGCGCACAAGACCCAGATCAGACCATTTGGCCAGAGAGGCCTGAAAAGCTTCAGAGTAGGCTGTGAAGTATTGGGCCCCGTGATCAAAGGACCAGTCATTGTGACGTCGGGTTGCCGAGCGCCCGCCAGGCCCTCTGGCTTTCTCGAGAACCACCACCGATTGACCCGCCGCATGCAACGCGTCCGCCGCGGCCAGCCCAGCCCAGCCCGCACCCACGACGAGCGCATCCCAGATTCTCTCAGTCATTCAGGACTGGTGTTTTCAGGTCGCAGATAAGGGAAAAGCAAGACATCGCGGATGGATGCAGAATCGGTTAACAACATCACCAGTCGGTCGATACCAATGCCCTCCCCAGCCGTTGGTGGCAGACCATACTCTAGGGCGCGAATGTAGTCGTGGTCAAAATGCATGGCCTCATCATCGCCTGCATCTCTGGCTTCTACTTGCGCCTTGAAACGCGCCTCTTGATCTTCTGGGTCATTCAACTCAGAAAAACCATTGGCGATTTCGCGACCCGCAACGAACAGCTCAAACCGATCGGCCAATTCAGGATCAAGATCATTGCGACGTGACAATGGCGAGACCTCAATTGGGTAACCAGTCACAAAGGTGGGCTGAGTCAGCGTGGATTCAACTTTTGCATCAAACAATTCCATCAGCAAGCGCCCCCAGCCCCAGTCGGGTTCGCATTTGATGTTTAAATCTGCACACAGATTCCTAAGCGTTGACCCATCCCGACGCTGATCTGATGTCAGTGCTGGGAAATGCTCGGCCACCGCATCCTCAACACTCACCCGCCGATAGGGACCACTGAAGTCAATGTTTTCGCCTTGATAAGAAACCACACCCGCCTCACCAGCCGCGATCTCAGCCACCACGTGACTCAATAGTGACTCTGTGAGATCCATAAGATCGTGATAATCAGCGTGCGCCCAGTAAAACTCAAGCATCGTGAATTCGGGGTTGTGGCGTGTCGACACACCCTCATTGCGGAAGTTTCTGTTGATCTCATAGACCTTATTGAGCCCGCCGACCACCAAGCGCTTGAGGTAGAGCTCAGGTGCCACACGCAGGTACAAATCAAGGTCCAATGCATTGTGGTGTGTCACGAATGGCTTGGCTGTGGCGCCACCAGGAATGTAGTGCATCATGGGCGTTTCAACCTCCAAAAACCCATGCTGATCCAAGAAGTGACGTATGCCCCTCACCACCAAAGACCGTGTCTCAAATGTCTCTCTGACCTCGGGATTGACGATCAGGTCCACATAACGCTGACGATAGCGGGTTTGTTGGTCCGATAAGCCATGCCACTTCTCAGGCAGAGGTCGAAGCGATTTGGTCAACAAGGCCATTGCCGATGCGTGCACGCTCAACTCACCGGTTTGTGTTCGCATCAAGCGCCCACGCACGCCCACGATGTCACCGATGTCCCATTGCTTGAACTCGGCATACAGGCCTTCTGCCAAATCATCGCGTCTGGCATAGACTTGGATCCGCTGCCCAGACCCGTCTTGGATATGAAAGAAACTGGCTTTGCCCATAATGCGGCGAGTCATCATGCGACCCGCCAAACTAAACTCTTGCTCAACCTGTTCTAGCCGATTGGCATCATAAGCCTCGGCATCGCCGTACGCATCAATTAACTGACGCGCATCATGCGAGATGCGCCAGTCATTGGGGAAGGCAGAACCCTCTTTGCTGTGCTCTCTTAGCCGACTTAGTTTGGCGCGACGCTCTGCGATCAGTCGATTTTCGTCGACCTGAGGTTCCGACGCACTTGAGCTGACTTCATCCGTCATGGGGTTTGAGCTCCAATCATCTCAATCATTTGTTCAAAGCGCTATTGTAGCCTTCCTGCCCAGCCCCTGCGCTCACTGCAACCCCATCTTGAGCGACGCGGCAACGAATTCATCCAAATCGCCATCCAGGACCTTTTGGGTATCGGTTCGCTCGACACCCGTTCGAATGTCTTTGATGCGAGACTGATCGAGAACATAGTTTCTGATTTGGCTGCCCCAACCAATATCAGCCTTCTCCGCCTCTGTGGCTTGAGCAGCCTCTCTTTGCTTTAGCAATTCCAATTCATAGAGCTTGGCTCGAAGTTGGGCCATGGCTCGGTCTTTGTTTTTGTGCTGTGAACGATCGGTCTGACACTGCACCACCACACCACTGGGTTCGTGGGTAATGCGCACCGCCGATTCTGTTCGGTTGACGTGCTGACCACCCGCGCCTGAGGCGCGGTACACATCAATGCGCAAATCGGATGGGTCAATGTCAATCTCGATGCTGTCATCAATTTCTGGTGAGACGAACACACTGGCAAAGGAGGTGTGCCGTCGGTTACCCGAATCAAAAGGAGATTTTCTCACCAGTCGATGCACACCAATCTCCGTTCGACACCAGCCGTAGGCAAACTCACCTTCGACGCGGATGGTGGCACTTTTAATGCCCGCCACTTCACCAGCAGAGACCTCCACCAGCTCCACCTGCCAGCCACGTTGCTCTGCCCAACGAAGATACATCCGCAGCAACATCTCGGCCCAATCTTGGGCCTCAGTCCCACCAGAGCCTGCTTGTATGTCGATAAAACACGGCCGATCATCCATGTCACCGGAAAACATTCGTTGAAACTCAAGACGCGCGACGGTCTGCTCAATGGCCAACAAATCCGCCCCAACCGACTGAAGCGTCTCATCGTCCCCTTCAGCAGCGGCCAAATCCAACAGCTCTGCGGCCTCGGCCACACCATGGATGACCTTGGACTGCGCATTCACTGACTTTTCTAAATCGGCTCGTTCTTTGCCCAGTTTTTGGGCGTGCTCGGGCTGGTCCCAAACACCGGGTTGCTCAAGTTCGCGGGTGAGCTCTTCTAGTTGTTCCCGTTTGCCATCGTAGTCAAAGATACCCCCTAAGCGCATCCACTCTGCGCTCCAGATCATCCAATAAATTTTTCGTTGCGGTGAGTTCCATGGTTTTTCCCAAACGAATGATTCATAACAATGGGCCAGTTTAGCCTGCACGCCCAGTCCAGTGGCTAAAAACGCCTGAAAACACGGCATTTTTGAATACACATCAACGAAATTTTCACACGATTTCGACAGATCGTCGATTTTTCATCGCTAAATATTTGATTTTACATGCCCTCTAAGTCTTGAGGCACGCCACCGCCTTGCCTTGACATCGGGGG
>JAGYMV010000339.1 GCA_018400355.1 Wenzhouxiangella sp. | reverse complement strand
GGTGCGTGGTACGCGCAAGCACAGATTGGCTAAAACATTGGCTCACGATCTGAACCTGTTTGCTTATCACCTGCCATTAGATGCCCATCCTGTATTTGGCAACAACGCACAATTGGCCAAAGCGATTGGTTTGATACCGGCGCTCGACGCTCAAGGTAATCCAGTCACGGGTGGGGGCAAGGATCTCGTTTGGTTCGGCGAGCCTGAACAAGCACTATCGCTCTCGGCTTTGCAAGAACAGATCTCAACTCGATTGAACCGAGAGCCGGTCGTGGTGGGCGACCCTGACAAGGTCTGTAAAAAGATTGCCTGGTGCACGGGCGGCGCACAGGGGATGTTTGAGACAGCCATCGACGCAGGGGTCGATGCCTATATCACCGGCGAGATTTCTGAGCCCAATGCGCATTTGGCGCGTGAAAGTGGTGTGGCATTCATCAGTGCTGGGCACCATGCAACCGAGCGCTATGGTGTTAAAGCGCTCGGCCAAGCTGTGGCAGACAAATTTGGGATTGAGACGTTGTTTTTTGACATCGACAATCCCGCGTAAGCTAATTTAAGGCTTAATCAACCTTATCTTTTTTAAGTAAATCCCTGATCTCTGTCAAAAGAACAACGTCCTGTGCGGGCGCTGCTGGCGCCTCTTCTTTCGTTTGTTGTTCAAATCGAGTTCGAGCTTTGGTCACCGCTTTAACCATCCAGAAGATCACAAAAGCGAGCAAGATGAAGTTCAAGAGAATGGTGAGGAAATTACCCCACGCAAATAAGACCGCGCCAGCCTCGCTTAAATCGGCATAAGTTTGTGGGCCAACATAGTCCGCAGGCTTTGACAACACAATGAATTTATTGGAGAAATCAGCTGACCCACCTAAAATTACATTGACGACTGGCATGACAATGTCTGTGACCAGTGAATTCACAATTTTAGAAAATGCTGCACCAATGATGATGCCGACCGCAAGATCAACCACATTGCCTTTGACAGCGAATGCACGAAACTCTGACATGATGCCTTTGACCGAAGCCATTTTTGTTCTCCTTGACGATCGTCAAT
>JAGYMV010000338.1 GCA_018400355.1 Wenzhouxiangella sp. | reverse complement strand
TTGTTCATCTCGAAATAGGGACGAACCTCTGCATCATCAAAATCAAAGCGCTCTTGTCGGACTTGCTCGGTGTAATAAGCCCAATCCCATGAAGCCAACTCAAAGCGCTCTTCTTCGGTCGCATCGATCATGGCCTGCAGCACTTCACCCTCTTTTTTCGCATTGGCCACAGCAATCGGGCCCACTTGTGCGTGCAAGTCATTGATGCGATCAACAGAGCCTGCGGTTTGCACTTCCAGCACATAATCGGCATGACTCTCATAACCCAACAAAGCGGCTTTTTCTGCTCTCAATGTCACGATCTGGCTCACGGTCTCGCGGGTGTCGTGCTCGTTGCCCCTGGCACCACGCACCAAAGAGGCTTGATGCAATTTCTCACGTGCTTGGCGATTGGTCATTGATGCCAAAGGTGGTTGGCCACTGGTGTTGAGTAATGTCACCACATACTGACCATCTTCAAAGCCGCGCTCTTTGGCTTCGGCCGCGGCGGCTTCAATGCGCGCGGCGCTCAGGCCTTCAAGCATGGCCACATCATCAAACACCACCGCAGAGTCATTCACCTCGGCGAGTACTTTTTGGCCAAACTGCGTGCCCAGTTGGGCCAACTCACCATTGATCTCTTTCAAGCGCGTCTTTTGCTCTTCGGTCAATTGTGCGCCGGCGCGGACAAAGTCTTTGTAGGTCTCTTCCACCAAACGCTTGGATTCGGCATCAATGTCCAAATCATCACGCCCGTTGTAGACCGCCTCGACCCGAGCAAACAAATCAGGGTTCAACAAAATGGCATCGCTGTGCGCGGAAAGTTTGGGCGCATACGTGCGCTGCGTGGCTTGCATATCTGGGTTGGTGTGCGTGCCGTTTAAGTTATAAAACCCCCGAGCCACATACGACAATCGCTGCCCTGCCTGCTCAAGCGCCACAATGACATTATCGAAACTCGGGGCTTCGGGGTTGTTCACAATGACATCAATTTCTTCTTGATGCTCCACCATGGCCTGATCAAAGCCCGGCCCAAAATGCTCGTTTTCGATTTGATCAAATGGCGGCAAACCGTA
>JAGYMV010000337.1 GCA_018400355.1 Wenzhouxiangella sp. | reverse complement strand
TGCCGATAACGACCCCGCGTGCGCCGACGCCACCCGCCACACCTTGGCCCATGTGTTAGAGACCATCACTCGGGCACTGCATCCTTTCGTGCCCTTCATCACCGAAGAGATTTGGCAGCAAGTCAAAATCCCAGCAGGCGTTGAAGGCCCATCGGTGAGCCTGGCCCCGTGGCCTGAGGCCCATGCCATTGACCCAGCGGCCATGGACGATGTGGCGTGGCTCAAAGCCGTGATCTCAGGGCTTCGCTCTGCGCGCACCGAGCTCAATTTGGCGCCCGGCAAACGCCTGCCATTGATGATTGAGCAAGGCAGCGATCAAGACCGTGAGCGCATGGATAGGCTCGGTGGTTTGGTCAGACACTTGGCCCGCTTGGACTCGGTGGAGTGGCTGGCACCCAGCGAAGCCGGCGAAGACCGATCGGCGGGTTGTTCGGTGATATTGGTGGGGCAAATGCGACTTCTGATTTCTTTGGCTGGCTTGGTCGATTTCAAAGAAGAGCTCGAGCGCCTAAGCAAACAGCTCGAACGCGAGCAAAAAGGCCTCAGCGCCACCAAAGGCAAATTGAGCAACGAACGCTTTGTCGCCAACGCACCCGATGAGGTGGTGGACAAAGAGCGCCAACGCCTGGCCCAGCATGAGCATGCGGTGGCGGAACTGGCCACCTCCATCGAAAAACTCAAAGCGCTGGTCTGATGAGCCAAGACCCCGCCAAGGCCATCAAAACCATGAAGCTCTATACCCATGTGGAACGGGTGGAGCGCGAACTCAAAGCCAACGGCCAAGCCAGTGGGCCTTTGCAACCGGCTGATTTGGTGGCGATGGACCAACTCCACTACGGCGGCACACAAGCGGTTGATGTGGCCATTGAACAACTCGCCATCCACGCCGATGACCACGTGTTGGATGTGGGTGCAGGCCTTGGCGGGCCCGCCCGCCACATCGCCCATCAAGCCGGTTGCCAGGTCACGGCAGTCGAACTGCAACCCGATCTCAATGCGCTTGGCCAGACACTCACAGACCGCTGCGGTTTGAGTGCCCAAATCACCCACCACTGCGGTGACATTCT
>JAGYMV010000336.1 GCA_018400355.1 Wenzhouxiangella sp. | reverse complement strand
TGATCGGGCTTTTGTGTTGGCCGATCAGCTCAATCGGCCCAACGAACGGCAGGCTTTGTTGGGCCAGAAAGCCGAAGTGCTGGCCAAAGCTGGGCGTTACGAAGAGGCTTTTGAGGCCTCTCAGGCACAAAAAGAGATCGCTGAGACCTTGTTTAATGAGAGTCGCGATCGGGCGATTGCCGATCTTCGGGTGGAATATGAGACCGAGCTGGCTGAGCAGGCTTTGGCGTTGGCTCAGGCTCGGAATGAACAGCAAAGCCAGTGGATTCGGTTCTTGTGGGTGGTGGTGGCTTTGTTGGTCGCTTTGGTTGGCATGGGTGGGGGCTTTTTGCTTTACCGCAACCGGAGTCTGAGGGAGCTTTATGAGCGCAATGTGGAGCTGTTGGATCAGTTCTACGGGGCTGAGGGCCGTCAGAGCCTTGGGGAAGATGCCGATCAAGACCCGATGAAGGGTTTGTTTGACCGGTTGCTGGTGATGTTAGAGAAAGAGGCCTTGTTCAAAGACGAGCAGTTGAGTTTGACCGGCCTGGCCCGTCAGGCTCAAAGCAATGAGAAGTATATCTCGCAGGCGATTTCTCGCTATGCCAACATGAATTTCGCGAATTTCATCAATTATTACCGGATCAATGAGGCCAAGAAGCTGTTGCGCTCAGCCGATGATAAGGTGGGCATCACCGATGTGATGCTGGAGTGTGGTTTTAGTCACAAAAGCACCTTCTATGCGGCGTTTAAGAAGTTCACTGGGATGACGCCAACCCAGTTTCGGGCCGTGGCTGAGCAAGAAAGCAGCCGTGTGCCGCCAAAGTCTGAAAATATTGGGGCTGTCGCGCAATAATTTCGGGATTTTTCCGCTTTTCCGAACTTTTTTCCGCTTTTCCGAACTCCGTCCGAGGTAGGTTTTCCAGAATTCGGACGACTTGACCTGCCCATCCCCCTGACACTGTCAACTGTGAAATTGGGTTGCACATTGAGTCTTGGCTCAATCGGCCCGTGTTTTTGTGTCTGTTGGATTTGGCTCAGTAAGCCGAATTCTCAGGCCACGCCAGTGGATGTAGGCAATTTTCGAGAAG
>JAGYMV010000335.1 GCA_018400355.1 Wenzhouxiangella sp. | reverse complement strand
ATGGCGCCTGTGATGGTTTCTTGGCCAAGGTCGGCACTGGCTTTGAGCTCAATGTCTCCCGTGGCATTGGGGTCACTGAGTCCTGAGAAAAACACATCTTCTAATGTCACCGCGCTCTGCCCTGCAGGCAACACAATGCTTGGGGCTTGGTTAGAACCCACAACACCCAAACTCCCGGCTTCGGCATCGCCAGAAATCTCTGCTGTCAAGGCAATGGTAATCGCTTCATCCACCGCAATGGCATCACCAAAACTAGAGACAGAGGTGACAGTGACCACAAACGGAATGTTTTTCAACTGCCCACCTGCGGGTGATACTGAAATCTCAAGACCTGTCACGACACATGGGTCTGTGGCGTATTCAATCAAGTTGAACGGATAGCCATCATTGACACCTGAACACTGTCCCCACACAGCGGTCACATCAGAATCAGTGGCATCGGCCCAGCCATCGACAATGACGGTGTTTTGGTTATCGTTCCACGCCTGGTCATATAAGTCGAACGAGGTCATGTCTTCTGTGCTTGCGCCAGCACCACCTGGGCTGGTTGTCTGACCACTGGTTTCTTCATCCCAGAAACTCGCGGTGACTTCAGGCGTCCCACTGGCGCTTTGCTCGGCAGCCACCAAGCCACCGATATCAGACCCCGTGCTTGAGACTTGGTTTTTGGCATAGCTTTGCGTGATCGAGCCGCCGTCATTGAGCCCAACGAGGCCGCCAACTTGGTTGCCTGCACTCACTTGACCGCCCACATAACTTTGCTTGATCTGGCCCGCTTTTTGCATGGCGACCAGGCCACCCGCTGAAGCCACTGTGGCTTCAACCACAACATCAGCCCTCGATTGATCGATGATGCCTTGGGTGCCATTGCCAACATGCTCAGCCACCAGTCCAGCCACCACAACATCGCCTTGGATTTCACCAGTAACAGAAACATTGGTGAGGTTGCCTTGGTTATAAGCCACTAAGCCCGCCACCCACTCATCGCCTGTGACGCTCACGTTCTCTACATTCAGATTCTTGATCGTGGCCTGAGAACCTAGGCCGGCAAACATGGCTACACCAGAGCCATTTGGCCGC
>JAGYMV010000334.1 GCA_018400355.1 Wenzhouxiangella sp. | reverse complement strand
GGTGATGAAAACGATCGCTACCCTCAAGCTTAAAATCAACATCGACATCGTGGTGGCCGCCGTTGAAAACATGCCCGATGGCAAAGCGTATCGTCCCGGTGATGTCATCACCTCCATGTCGGGCCAAACCATTGAAGTGCACAACACCGACGCGGAAGGCCGGATGATTTTGGCCGATGCCTTGACTTGGACGGGCCAACACGTCAAACCCAAAGCCATGGTCGACATCGCCACGCTCACCGGGGCCTGTGTGGTCGCTTTGGGCCATCACGCCAGCGGCATCATGACCCAAGACGATGGGCTGGCCGAAGAGTTGTTGGGCGCAGGCCTAGAAGCGGCCGATCGTGGCTGGCGTTTGCCCTTGTGGGATGAGTACCAAGAACAAATCGACTCACCGTTTGCTGATATGAAAAACGTCGGCGGCATGGCCGCAGGTTCGGTCACGGCGGGGTGTTTCTTATCGCGCTTTGCCAAGGACCAGCGTTGGGCACACATCGATATTGCCGGTTCTGCTTGGGTGTGGGGACAGGCGGTCAGTGCCAGTGGCCGACCCGTGGGCCTGTTGGTTCAGTGGGCGGTCAACAACGCCGGCGGCTGGTCCAAAGCGCTCGACCAGTAACGGGAACTTTTAACGCATGCAAGTCGACTTTTATCAAATGGGGGGTCGTTTCACTGACCCCCTTGAGGTCACCTGCATTTTGGTTGGCAAAGCTTGGCCTGGCATCCAAAATATTGTCATTGTCACCACGGCCGAACAAATCGATGCATTAGATGAAGCGCTGTGGTCATCCCCTGCGGGCCGGTTTTTGCCGCATGGGCGAGATGGCGAGTCCGCGCCGATTCAGCTATTGACCGAAGCGCCCATGCAAGCCGATCTGTTGATCAACCTAGACCCCAGCGCGCCATTGCCCACTGGCCAATACGACCGCGTCTTAGAAATTGTGCCTGCGACCGAACAGGCCCGCGAACCGCTCCGAGCGCGTTGGCGGGATTGGAAAACCCAAGGCGCTCAACTCAACCACCACGCATTGAAATAGCCATATGGACAAACACTACCAACCCGCCGACATCGAAGATCAGTGGTACGCCACTTGGGAGAATGAAGGCTGGTTC
>JAGYMV010000333.1 GCA_018400355.1 Wenzhouxiangella sp. | reverse complement strand
AACGTCCCCCAAGGCATTTGTTTGCCAAGTAAGGTGTTCATCCAACCCACCGTGGCGAAGCGCGCGACCGCGCCCGCCGCACCCCCTAAAGCAATGGCCAGCCACTGCATCACAGCGACTGGCCAATGGATCGTACATTCAGATGACGAATCAATTGGTACACCTTACATGGGCGCTTCACACAAACAATGGGCCATCACACCCCGCTGCCCGGCTTCGGTGGCTTGATCGATGCGGTGGAGCTCGCTCATCAAACGCCATTGATAGGTTTGTGGAATGAATTGCAACAAAGGATTGAGCTTGGATGAGAGCACGAAGCGATCCAGACCCGCAAAGCTCATGGCGCGCGCTGAGAACTGCATCACAAATTTCTCAAAATCAGAGAGTTCGGGCTGCACATAACTGGTGGCATAGTCCTCACCAAGGCCTGCTTGACGGGCAGCCGATGCCACGGCCTGCTCCAGCGTGCCCAACTGATCGACCAAGCCCCGCTCTTGGGCTTGTTGACCGGTCCAAACGCGGCCTTGGGCCACCTCATCCACAGCCTCGTTGGACATGTTGCGGTACTCAGAGACCAGGCCAATGAATTGCTCGTAACCAAACTCGATCACGTTTTGGAGCATGTCAGCGACGTTCTCATCCAACGCGCGGTCGGCACGTAAGCCGCCAGCATACGGTGTGGTGCCCACACCATCGGTGTACACACCGACCTTGGCAAAGGTGTTTTGGAAGGTGGGGAAGAACCCAAAAATACCAATGGAGCCGGTGATGGTTGAAGGATAGGCCCACACCTCATCGGCGCCCATGGCAATCCAGTAACCCCCAGAAGCGGCGACGTTGCTCATGCTCACCACCACAGGCTTGCCGGCTTCTTTTAGGGCCAACAACTCTTTGCGAATAACTTCAGAGGCAAACGCGCTACCACCCCCTGAGTTGATGCGAAGCACCACGGCTTTGATGTCATCATCGCGCGCGGCCTTCCGAATCAGGGCTGAGGTGGACTCTGAACCAATGGTACCCACCGGCTGATTGCCCTCAGTGATCGAGCCTTCAGCGACAATGATGCCGACTTGGCTGTCGTTGTATTCTAAATCGGGTTTGATTTGGTCAAGGTAGCTTGCCATGGTG
>JAGYMV010000332.1 GCA_018400355.1 Wenzhouxiangella sp. | reverse complement strand
ACCACACCTTAGAGATTTTAGAACCCATTGTTCGCTCCACCCCAGAGGCGCGTCGTTGGGCGGGCATCGAACACGCCGATTCGCCTTTGCCGACTATTGGGCACATCATCACCAATCGACCCTTGGCCGATTTTTTATCCGCCTGGGCCGAAGAGGGCGCGCGGGTTTTCTATCAAGGCCCTGTGGCGGCAGAGTTTGTTGCAAAAAGTCAGGCGCTTGGCGGGCATTTGCAACAAGCCGATTTTGATGGGTACCAAGCCATTTGGCGGACACCTTTGACCTGGCGCTACCGCGATGCGCGTTTGTTTTCCAACCCACCACCGGCGCTGGGCGGGACGATGCTCGCACTCTCCACACTGGCCTTGTCCCAACGACTCCAGTCCGATGTGTCTTTCGGTGGCCCAGAACATATCGAGGCCTTGGTTCAATCCATGCACCACGCCATCGATCGGCGCGCCCAACTCGAGAGCCAATCGGGTTCTGAGGAGTCACTCAGCCAGGCCATTGAGACCATCATCGACCAACACGCAAAAAGCACTCGGGGCACCACCCACATCAGCATCGATGATGGCCAAGGGATGGGCGTCTCGGTCACACTTTCAAACGGTGAGGGTTCTGGGCAAGTCTTGGAAACGGCTGGCATTATGATGAACAACATGCTCGGGGAAGAAGACCTCAACCGGTCTGGCTTTCACCGCTGGCCTGAAAATAGGCGACTGGCGTCGATGATGACGCCGACCATTGTCAATCGGGACAATGGCGATCGATATTTGCTCGGCAGTGGGGGCTCGAACCGAATCCGCACCGCCTTGATGCAAGTCATTGCCAACCTGCTCGATTTTGATTTGGGTTTGCAAGAAGCGATCGAAGCACCCCGCATTCACCTAGAAGATCAGCACTTGAGCATTGAACTGGCCGAACTTTGGGACCCAAAAACCGCCGACTGGTTTTTGGCTCACCACAAACACGCCACCCCTTGGCCGAGTCGGAGTTTGTTTTTTGGTGGCGTGCACGCGGTCGGGCCCCATGGGGCTTATGCCGATACCCGCCGCGAGGGCGCGGCTTATCAAGCCCGGTCTGTGATCAAACCCCAGTTTTAAAAAGCGCGCTTAAAACTCAAAGCTCCACTGGGTCAAC
>JAGYMV010000331.1 GCA_018400355.1 Wenzhouxiangella sp. | reverse complement strand
GCAGGCGCCCAGCCCGCTCAAAATCATCACCGCGATTGCCCGAGCCACGGAAGTTCACCTGCAAGGTGGCATAGCCATGGTGCGCGAAAAACTGCGTTTCTGGGTTAAAACCCCACTGATCGGTGACGCCAAACGGACCGCCGTGTACATTCACAATCAAAGGAAGGTTGCTGTTTTGGTTCTCTGGCAGCGTGAGTAGGGCGTGGAGCTCCATGCCATCGCGGGCCTGAATTTTCCGCATTTGCATCGGAACCAAGGCATCTTTGGGCAGATCGGGGCGAACGCCGGCCACATAACTTGCGGCCATGGTCTCTGTATCGAACAAATAAAACTCCCCAGGATTGCGATCACCGCGCACAAATAAGATGGCTTTTTTCCCATCTTCAGAATAGGAGGTGAGGCTGACATCATCGGCTGGGAAGCTCGCCGCCAGTCGCTGCAACAAAATGGCCTCTTCGCTGCTGGTGGCCTTGTCTTCTAAGAAGGTATAGGTGCCTGGCCCGAAAAGACTCATGACACCCAAGACCTCCCCATCAGACCCCACCATGGCCGAGGACACATCTACATCGGGGTGACGGTAGAGCAATTCGAGCTCATCGGTCTCAAAATCATAACGAAACACGCCCGCACGGTCGTTTTCGGCCATGTCATGGTTGGACGCCAGATAAAGCTTGGTGTTGTCTGCCGAAAAACCCAGCGGGGTGATGTCTGGCCTCTCACGCTCTGAGTCCACGTTAAACCGGGTCCACTGGTCGTCTTTTTTGACGAACAAATTAAATTCCAAATCATCGAATTCTTCAGCATCAATCAGCTCAACCGCGACCCGCAAGGTGCCGCTGTTGTCTGCAATCAAGGCGCGAATGTCTCGACTGTCTGGCTGATCGGCGATGTAGTTTAGATCACCTGTATAGATATTTAACAGCTGAGCCTTGGGCTGGCCGCCATCGGCAAAGTGATAGCGGGCAATTAAAATCCGATCGGGGTCTTGGGGATAGGGGTGCAAGATTTGGTAGCTGGAGCGCGAGGTGTCATAAATCTGCTCGCGGCGCTTGCCATCGATGTTAGCGGCATATAGGGCTGGGGGCGCGGTTCTTTGATTATCCAGATTGCCCGTCACCGTGGCCACCGACATGATCACGCGCTCATTGTT
>JAGYMV010000330.1 GCA_018400355.1 Wenzhouxiangella sp. | reverse complement strand
CCAATGAGCCGTCTTCTTCGTCCGTTAAATGGGTGATGCAAGACGCCCAACAAATTGAATCTGGTGGTTCTCCTCAACATGCGCCTCAGTATTACCTGGCGGTAGCGAGTCTCTCTGGCCATGGTTTAGAAGACACAAACACCACCAGTTTGTTCACCGACAAAGAAGAATCGGTTTATCAGCACTACAACGAAGAAATTCAGCACCACATACAATCGGGCGAGCATCTTGCTGAAAAAGACCGTGAGATTGAGCGGCTTAAAGGCCAATTGAGTCGAGCGATTCCGAGGCTGCCTTGGTGGCGGCGTCTGTTTGGGCGCAAAGACTAATCATGGGGGCTTCAGCTGCTGTGTCCGCTCACCCTCGACTCCAAGACGTGACCGTCCTGATCGTCAATTACAACTCCGGGCGGTGGCTGGCCCGCTGCATTGAAACACTATCCAGCAGCCCATCGGGGAAGCCCAAGGTGCTTGTTTGGGACAATGCCTCCAGCGATGGGAGTCTTTCGGAGTGCGAGCCATCTTCCCATGTCTTCATCACATCCTCTCAAACGAACTTGGGCTTTGCACAGGGCATCAATCGTCTATCAGAGCGGGTAGATACCGATCATCTCTTGATCTTAAACCCCGATTGCTTGTTGCGACCTGAGGGGCTATCGCGGCTTATTCAAGAGCTTGATATGCATCCTGAAGCGGCCATGGTGTCGGGGCGGGTATTCAATCTCGATGGTAGCGAGCAGCGGGGCAGTCGGCGACGTCTCCCCGACCCTGGGCGAATTTTGCGCGAGCTGTCGGGGCGCTATCCGGGCGCGGGTGTGGATCTGATTGACCGGCCCGCGCCCACTGAGCCGACTGAGGTTGAGGCTTTATCGGGCGCGTGTATGCTGGTTCGCAGCGAGGTCTTTCGCGGCTTGGGTGGGTTTGATACCAAATACCCCATGCATTTTGAGGATTTGGATTTGATGGCCAGAATTCGTCAAGCGGGCCACTCCATTCGATTGGTGCCCGATGTGGCCATTTCTCATGCAGGTGGTGTTTCCTCCAATCACCGTCTGCTGGCGGTGATGCGTGACAAGCACGAAGGGTTGTGGCTGTATTTGAAGACCCATTGCCAAGACTCTTGGCCGGCCTGGTCAAGGCCCCTGTGGTGGCTGGGCATTCGAGCCCATGCCTTG
>JAGYMV010000033.1 GCA_018400355.1 Wenzhouxiangella sp. | reverse complement strand
TCTGAGCTTTGGACGCCATCACTCTGCCTCGTGAGTCATGCCCGTATCTCTGTCCAGTTGGCGCATGCGCTCGCGCGTTTCTGCGATGCGCTTGCGACTGAGTTGGAGCTTGTTGGCATCCAAAATCACTGCATCGAGCAGTTCTGTCAGGCGCGTGGCGGTGGCAAGCATGGAATCCCACACATCGAGTGCGCTCACAGGCCCAGGCAGTTGTGCAAACAAAGTCACGCCTGGGGATTGAAATGAGGCCCAATCATCGGGGTTGAAGTCACCGGGTGCGACCAGGTTGGCTAAGCTAAAAACTGGCTGGTCCACCCCTTCTTGGCGCCGGTGAAAAATATTCATTTCGCCAAAGGTCA
Source organism: Wenzhouxiangella sp. (assembly GCA_018400355.1). GTDB lineage: Bacteria > Pseudomonadota > Gammaproteobacteria > Xanthomonadales > Wenzhouxiangellaceae > Wenzhouxiangella. The sequence goes on along the minus strand of JAGYMV010000033.1, from coordinate 7,034 downwards.
AGCCGGCACGCCGCGCCGCATCCGATAGCGCTGGGCCCGAAATCAGCCCCTCGTCTCTGCGACGCACATAGAGCGTGATCACCTCGCCCGCCGCGTCCGGTGGTGGAGAAAAGCCTTTTAGGGCGGGCTGAACGGGTTCATCGCGATAGTCAGCTGACGCCTGCTCATGAGGATCCTCATGATGATCAGTTGCCTCCTCATCCGATGCCTCGCTCGGACGGCCTTTGCCGAGGCTCGGTTCTTGGGCATGAACGCGCCAATTGGCTTGCGCTTTGGTCTTCTTGGAGCGCCTGTGATGCACCAGCGCCATCAGGGCCAGGATCACCAAGCCAATTATCAGCAACGTCAGGCGCAGATCATCCATAGGTCAATGCATTTATGCCTCTGCCGCCAAAGCGACGGCTTTGTCCAAGTCCACACTGACCAAGCGAGAGACTCCCGGTTCGCGCATGGTCACGCCAAGCATTTGGTGGGCCGCTTCCATCGTCACCTTGTTGTGGGTGACCACAATGAATTGCACGGTGTCAGACATCTCTTTGACCATTTCTGTAAAACGACCGACATTGGCATCATCCAATGGTGCATCCACCTCATCGAGCAAACAAAAAGGCGCCGGATTGAGGTTGAAGATCGCAAACACAAAGGCCACGGCGGTCAGTGCTTTTTCGCCGCCCGACATCAGATGGATGCGGGCCACACGTTTGCCTGGTGGTCTGGCCATGATCGCAATGCCAGCCGACAACCAGTCGTTGCCCACCATCTCTAGATGCGCGTGCCCTCCGCCGAACAATCGAGGGAACAGCAGCTCGATGTTGGAGTTGATCTGATCAAAGGTCTCTTTGAATCGGGTGCGCGATTCGCGATCAATCTTCTCAATAGCCTTTTCAAGTGTTTCCAACGCCTCTTCCAGATCAGCATTTTGGCGATCGAGGTATTCTTTGCGCTCTGATTCAACCGCCAGCTCATCAATGGCAGCTAGGTTCACCGGCTCTAGGCGTTTGATTTGTGCTTCAAGTTCCTCCAGCTTGGCCTGGAAGGCCTGCGTCTCAGCATCATCGGCCAGCGTGCTTAAGAGTTCATCGACGTCGGCTTTGAGCTCTGCGATGCGCTCCAATAGATTGTTGGCGTGTATATCGAGTTCTTGTTTCTCCAAAGCCGCCTGCGCGCCCTGCTCGCGCAACTGCTCAACCGCCATGACCGCTGCTTGACGCGCTTGATCCGATTGACTGCGTGCCGCCTCCAGATCATCCAGTTTGGCACGCGCCGCTTTCATTTCGCGCTCGACCTCCAGACGTTTGGTCAACAATTCATCGCGTTGAGCTTCCAAGGCTTTGATGGGCTGATCGCCTTGTGCGAGGGCGGTGCTCAATTCCAGATACCGGCTTTGTAGCTCACCGACTTGGTGGTCCATGCGCTCAATCGATTGACTCAATGACTCTAAGCCAGAGCGCGCGGACCGCAAATCAAGCGCGATGGCCTCGCGTTGGTCACGCGCGGATTTGAGCATCTCTTGGACGGTGCGTCGATTGTCGTTGAGGGTTTGTCGTAAGGCAGCAAGCTCAGATTCTGTTGCTTGATGCTTGTCTAGCGCATCAATGGCTTTTTCGAGCGAAGTGCGCGCTTGTTTGACGGCTTCGGCGTCATTGCTTTGACGCTCTCGAAGGCCCTGGAGCTCCTGTGCTTGTTCTTCCTTTTGCTGGGCCGCCGCTTTGATGCGCGTGTCAATCCCAGCGAGCCTAGCCGCCAATTCTGAGCGCTTCCTTTCTTGCTGTGCGAGCGCTCGTGTGTCCTCAGCCTTCTTCTCGCGCAGCGTCTCAAGCTCACCCCGGGTGGCCTGAAGCTTTGACTCCAGTTGTTCGATTCGTTGGCCCATTGTTTTGATTTCAGGCTCGATGTCTCTGATTTCGGCCTCTCTGGCCAGCACGCCTTGGGCTTGATCGGTTTGGTTTGGTGGCTGCTTGGACCAGCCCTCGCCCACCCAGGTGCCATCCGGCAAAATGACCGAGTGTCCGGCAGGCAGTTCTGATAGTCGGGCTTTTGCTTCCGCCAAGGATTCAAAACAATGGACTTGGTTTAATAGCCCAGTGAGACCACCTGCACTGGCCACACACTCGCCCAGAGTGCCAGGGTTTGGTGCGATGTCCTGACGGTCAACGAAGGCAAATCCCCATGGAGATTGCTTTTGCTCGACGTTCAGTGCACCGGCATCCACAACCTGCGCCTCCAACCAGCTGTAGAGCACTTGCTCAACCGCCACCGTCCAAGTGGGTTGGGTCACCGTCAGCTCGCTCATCAAGCGATTGGGTTTGGCGTCTAAATTGGATGACAGCCAACTCAACGCCTCTTCCGATGGGCCCTGTGCCTGATTCAATAATGTGAGGCTCTCCAGACGCGAGGAGAGGTTGGACAGACGCGCCCTAGCCTCTTCTAGACCGGTCCGGTCGGCTTCAATGGCTTCAGTGAGTTGCAGTTCGTTGTGCTGGTTTTTCTCTTGCTCGCGCTCCAAAGTCTCGCCTTCACGCTGAGCGGCCTCGAGTTCGCGACTGATCTCGACTTGCTCATGACCGAGCTTTTCAGCAACGGCCTCGAAACCCTGTTGTTGCAGCACTTCAATTCGCTCTGCATCCTGGCGCATGCGCTCATCCAAGTGGCTCAGTTGCTGCTGGAGCAATTTGATCTCGCTTTCCAATGAGCTTTTGGTGTTTTGCTGGCTTTCCCAGGCCACTTGCCAGTCGCTGAGTTCTTTCTCGACTTTTTCTAGCTCAACGGCTTGGTCGGCCTCAGAGGCCTTGGCTTGTTCCAGCTCAGGGTCTAATTTCGCAATCAAGGCCGATGTCTCAGACACTTGCGCCTTATCCAACACAAGGTGTTGCTGAAGCTCGCTCATTTGTGTTTCGATTTTGGCGTGCTCTGTTTCTTGGCGTTGTCTGATTTCTCTTTGGTGTTCGATGCCTTGCTCTAATCGTGCAATCTCTGCCCCCACCTCATAGAGTCTGGCCTGAACCTTTGAGCTTTCCTCGCTGGCGCTTTGTTGCGCTTGGCGCAGGTTCTCGAGTTCTTTCTCCGCCGCTCTTTGCTCAGCAACGCGGGCCTCTAACTCAGTTTTGAGGTGAGCGATTCGTTTGTTGTGTTGATCCAGTTTGTGTTTGATTTCTCGTAAGCGCAGCGCGAGCAGTTTGGCTTCATCCACGCGATACCGTTCTTTCAGTTCGCGATACTTCTCAGCCGATCGTGCTTGGCGTTTGAGCTTCTCGAGCTGCTTGGTCACCTCTTCTCTTAGATCAGCGAGCCGCTCCAGGTTTTCGCGGGTGTGCTTAATGCGGTTCTCGGTCTCGCGGCGTCTCTCTTTGTAACGCGAGATGCCCGCGGCTTCTTCTAAAAAAGCACGCAGGTCTTCTGGGCGAGCCTCGACAATTTGAGAGATCATGCCCTGCTCGATAATGGCGTAGCTTCTGGGACCTAAGCCAGTGCCCAAGAAAAGATCTGTGATGTCTTTTCGTCTGCAACGCGTGCCATTGAGATAATAGTTGGACGTGCCGTCACGACTGACCTGTCGTTTGACCGAGATCTCGGCGTACTTGGCATACTCCCCGCCCGCGCGTCCATCTGCGTTGTCGAAGACCAATTCGACCGTGGCTGTGGCCACTGGTTTTCTGGCCGATGAGCCAGAAAAAATCACATCGGTCATGGATTCGCCACGGAGTTGTTTCGCGGAAGATTCGCCCATGACCCAACGGACGGCATCGATGACGTTGGATTTGCCGCAGCCATTGGGGCCGACAACACCCATGATGTTTGATGGGAATTTAATGGTGGTCGGGTCAACAAAAGATTTGAACCCGGAGAGTTTGATCTCGGTTAGTTGCATTAATGCGCCAGTTCAGTGAGTTTTTATACTAATATCGTCTTCAGAATTTCCAACTGCCCTTCATGACCGACAGGTGACCCAATATGCCCAGTGAACCGAGCAAGGATCTTGAGTTGTTTCCGAATCCGCAACCTGAGAGAGATTATACCATTCGAATTGAAATTCCTGAATTTACATGTCTGTGTCCAAAGACCGGCCAGCCCGACTTCGCTGAGCTCACACTGGAGTACATTCCAGATGCTTTTTGTATAGAACTCAAGGGCTTAAAGAACTACATTTGGAGTTTTCGCAATGAAGGCGCTTTTCACGAAGCCGTGACCAATCGCATGCTCGAAGACTTTGTGGCCGCCTGTCAGCCACGGTTTATGCGCTTGTCTGCTGACTTCAATGTGCGTGGTGGCATCTACACCTGCGTGATTGCTGAGCATCGGGCCGACGGTTGGTCGCCGGCCGAATATGTCGATCTCGCTCCAACCCCTTAATTAATTCCCCTGCTCTTCATTCGCCTGAGGTGCTGCCTCAGGCTTTGGGGCGTCCATGTCCAACATGGGCGTAATCTCAGCGGCCGCATAGAGATCATCCACCAGTGCCTCCAGCCGCTGGCGAACCAAGGAACGGGCAATGCCCTCCCGAACTTCTTCCAGTGCCGGTGCCTCCAGTGGCCTTTGCGCCACGATTTGTGCCACCAGCCAGCCCTCACCGTCTGGCGCGGGTAAAGGCAAACTGAGCGATTGGCCCTCTGAGGCATCATCCAGTTCAGGGTGCACTCGCTCAGGTAACTGGCTGCGATCCACCCAAGACGTGGTATTGATTGGGCGATTGGCTGCCTGTGCCTGCGCCAAGAGGTTTTCAAAGTCAAACTCTCCCTCGTTGAGCCCCACGAGCGCAATCAAGGCCTCACTTTGGCTGCCATAGGCAATGGTTTGCAGTTGATATTGGGTGGCACCAGAGCGTTCCAGTTGGCGGGCGTAGGTCTCCTCAATTTGTGCTGGCGTGACCGGGTAGCGCTCATAAATGTCGGTGAAATAGGCAATCTGGAGGGCTTCCATGTCGCGGATGGCGCGCTGGGCCCGCAGCTGTGGATCTGAGGCCAGTCCTTCCTCGGTGGCTGCATTGGCCACCACACGGAGTCGGATCAGCTCGTCAAGCAAGCCCCGCATGGCTTCGTGATCGTCCTCTGTGACCCCACGGTTGCCCATCATGAACTCCAGCATGGGCAATGAAATGGGCTCACCATCGACCTCAACCAACACCACATCGTCCTCGCTGACCCATGGCTCAGAGGCTTGTTCCTGGCCACAGCCCACAACAAAGATAAGTGATAACACTATTAATATCAATTGGTTATATTTCATTTCTCGAAAACGCCTCAATATTGATTGCGTGAATGTCACTTTGCATTAAAGGTCCTAGGGCCCGATACACCATCCGGTGACGTGCCATGCGCGATAGGCCATGGAAAAGTGAGCTGGTGATTCGGACTCTAAAATGACCACGGCCATCGCGAGCGCCCACATGACCAATATGCAAATGCGATTCATCGATGATCTCAAGCCACTCTGGCGCCAATGCGTCTTTTAAGCGTTGCTCGATCATCTGCAGGCGGTTGGTGTGATTGCTCAAAGAAGCCTCGGTCCGAAATCATCAAATCCCCAACATTGTACCCATTGAGGGCGACAAACCGCTAAACTTGCTCTCAAATGACTGAAACCACCCCGATCAAACCAGACATCAATGCCGTCAGCATGGCCCAGCAGGTGGAAATGCCTTTCGCCATCATCCAAGGCCAGCCCCTCCTACAACTGCCCGATGACCTCTATATCCCACCGGATGCGCTGGAGGTCTTTCTAGAGGCATTTGAGGGCCCTCTGGATCTTTTGCTGTATCTGACCCGTCGTCAGAACTTAGACATCGTTGATATCCCCATCGCTGAGGTCACCCGCCAGTACACAGGCTACATCGACATGATGACCACACTCAGAATGGAATTGGCGGCTGAGTATTTGGTGATGGCCGCTATTTTGGCTGAGATCAAATCGCGTATGTTGTTGCCGCGTATTGAAGTGGCAGAGGAAGAAGACGACCCGCGCTCTGATTTGATTCGGCGCCTACAAGAGTATGAGCGCTTCAAGCAAGCCGCCGATGACCTAGATGCCCTGCCTCGACTCGAGCGGGATATTGTGGTGGCAACGGCCGCAGCTGAAAAGCCAGAAGTGCTGCAGGCTCCACCAGAGGTCGATTTACGAGAGGTTTTACTCGCGCTTCGGGACGTCATGGCGCGCGCTGAACTCATGGCGCATCACCAAATTCAATCGGAGCCACTGTCTGTCCGCGAGAGAATGGCGAGAATCACTGAATTAATATCGGGCTCTGACCAGTTTGTCGAGTTTGATCAATGCTTCGATTTATCAGAAGGGAGACGAGGTGCGGTGGTCACGTTTCTCGCTTTACTGGAACTGCTGCGTGAACATTTGGTCGACCTGGTACAACAAGAACAGTTTGGGATGATCTATTTGCGTCGCCCCAATGAAACACAGGCATAGATTGGCATGGATATAGAAGAACTAAAAAAGATCATTGAAGGTGCGCTATTGGCTACGGGTGCGCCGCTGAGCGTGGCCCAACTGGATGCCTTGTTTGATGAGGATGAGAAACCCGGCCACAGTGAGATCAAGCAAGCACTGGCTGCATTGGACATCGATCTGGCAAACCGAGCTGTTGAATTGGTTGAAGTGGGCAGTGGCTATCGAATTCAAGTCAGAACCAGCCTCATGCCCCGTGTTGCCCGATTGTGGGCTGAGAAACCACCCAAGTACTCGCGTGCTTTGTTAGAAACACTGGCGATCATTGCTTACCGGCAGCCGATCACCCGAGCTGAGATCGAGCAAATTCGGGGCGTTTCTTTGAGTTCTAATATTTTGCGTACGCTGCAAGAAAGAGATTGGATCAAGATCATCGGTCACCGCGATGTGCCTGGGCGACCAGAGCTGCTCGGGACCACTCGGGCCTTTCTTGATTACTTTAATCGCAAGTCACTGAACGAATTGCCGACGCTGGCAGAGATTAAGGATCTGGACGATTTTGAGCCCGAGTTGGGCTTGAGTGACCCAGACACCTACACTCCCCCGAGCGCAAGTGATCACTCAGAGACAGATAACTCAGAGAC
>JAGYMV010000329.1 GCA_018400355.1 Wenzhouxiangella sp. | reverse complement strand
CACACGACCCATCTGCCAAAGGTACGGGTCGGTGGCATGGTTTGGGGCATTTTCTGCGCTGTGGGTACTTTCACGCATTGGTTTGAGTGCCCGACAAGCCGACCATCAACGCGCAGGACGCTCAGAGCCAGCCAAGAACTGTCGCCCAACAAACTCGACCGTTTGCGCTGGCACCTGCCCCATGATGGTGAACTGGCGCTGACCCATCATGCCGGTGAATACATGCACAGTCCCCATGGAATCGAGCTGCGTTTCAACCGGGCGCATGGGGGCGTGATCGATATAAACAGAAAAACTCGTGAGGCCATCGCTGAACAGCAAATGGTCGAAGGCAGAATCCAAATCGCTCCGACCGTGGTCGGCATTGATCAACTGAAAATGCGCTGGCACCTGTCGTGGGCCCCACAAAGGGCGGAGCAAACCGCTCATTCGGATGGCTTCTGGGTCTGCATCCGACTCGGGCTGTTCCCAATTTTTTTGTGCGGGGGCATCGAATACTTGGGCGGTCTGAGGCTCTAGGTCTCGATCGCTAATTGACGCCCCCATCTCCATTTTGACGAAGACTTGCTCGACCAATATTTGGCCTTGGGCATTGAGCATTCTCGAACGCAGCAACATGCCCGTTTGCTGTTCCAACCAAAGCTGCTGCCCATAACGAAACCCATCACGGGGCCATATATCGATTCGCTGCGCTTCATACCCTGCCACTCGATCAACCCCGCCTAAGCGCATCTCATAGGCGGAATCGAGACCAGCCATTTGATTGACTGGTTGATGGGGGATGAGCCGTTGTTGCAGGTCTGAATAAAACCAATTCGAGCGGTTGCCTTGAATCGTGGAGCGGAATTGATTGCCGTTTCGAATCATTTCTTGTGGTGGGCCATCTAGGGCATAGACGCGCTCTCGAATGCCCCCATCATCCACTCGGCGAATGACTTCGAACGTGCCCATTTGACCCCCCCGGATCTGAATCAAGGTGCCACGGTAATCCAGGGACTCAACGGCCATGCTCATGCGATCGAGCCACTGGTTGACCGTCAACTCCGACTCATCAGCCCACGCTGCTGGCATCGCCAGCAACAACAAACTCAAACAAGATTGAAGGGCCTTTGTTTGCATGCGCGCTCTCTCTTAGTCTTGGGGCCTGTCGGTGGCTGGATTGGTGGCTGGATTGGT
>JAGYMV010000328.1 GCA_018400355.1 Wenzhouxiangella sp. | reverse complement strand
GCCATTGCCGCATTTTCTGCGGGCAAACCAAAGGCATCCCAACCCATGGGTTGCAACACCTGTTTGCCTTGCATGATTTGATAACGAGAGATCACGTCGCAAATGGTGTAGTTGCGCATGTGCCCCATGTGCAACTTACCCGAGGGATACGGGAACATGCTCAAGCAATAAAACCGCTCGCCCTCCCCGCGATCCGCCCGATGAGCCCCTTGTGCTTGCCAGCGCTCTTGGATCGCTGACTCAATCTGTTGTGGATCGTAGGTCTGGGACACCCGATTTAGCCTTTGTATTGGACACACATTGGCTTAGTGTACAAGGATGAAGCGGTTAATGGTGGCCCAGATCCCAGTCCAACACATCCGATAAGGAAACTTGCCCATCTTCGAGGCGTTTTCGCAAAGGGCCGGCCAAGCGTTTGCCTTCTTCCACACCCCATTGGTCGAATGCATTGATGCCCCACAGAATCGATAAGCTGTAGACCGCATGCTCCAAACTGGCCAACAAAAAGCCCAACCGTTTGGCATCCAACTGTTCGGTCAATAAGAGCGCCACGGGTCGGTTGCCGGGCATGTGTTGATAGGCCTCACCATCTCCGCGGCCTCGAGCAAAGGCTTGCCGCTGGGCCAACAAGTGCGCCAGCTGAATATGAGCGCAATCTGATAATGATTCTTGGTCTTGCAAAGTCCCCACCAAGAGCAAGGGGTGGGTGTCTAAGCCTTGGTGCAACGCTTGGAAGATGGAGTGCTGCAGATCGGTGCCACGTCCGCCAAATATCAATGGAACCGTGGGGGCCTCAATCGGTTGGTGTTGGGTATCGACCCTTTTGCCCAAGCTCTCCATAAAAAGCTGCTGGCAATAATCCCCAAGCAGAGCCAAGCGGGGCTCATAGGCCACCACACCCAGTGTGGTGAGACCCAAACCACGGCGCAAATAATCCATGCTCAACCCGATCCAAACCCCAAGGCTTTGATCCAACGCGGCGGGTGCTTGGCGATAAGCCAGATCGGCCTCATGGGCGCCATCAAGCAGGTCGCAAAAAGCCTCTGGGCCGATCAACGAGGCGGCGCTGACACCCACCGAAGACCACAACGAAAAACGTCCCCCCGTCCACTGCGGAAAGGCCAGCACATGTTCGGCACACACACCAAAGGCCATGGCGCGTTCAGGGTTGGCGGTG
>JAGYMV010000327.1 GCA_018400355.1 Wenzhouxiangella sp. | reverse complement strand
CACCATGTCTTGTTCAATGCCGTAGGTCATGCCCCATTGGCTTCGGTTGATGGTGGCTCGAATCGACACCCCCAAGGTGGGCTTTTTGTGGCCAAACGGATAGTCTTCGAGTTTGTTGACGCTGGCTTCCAATTGCACCGGATGGGTTTGGCCGAGCATCGTTAGATCTCCAGAGAGAACGCCACTGGCGGGGTCCCAAGTGGTGGCCACAAACCGAATCTCCCCATGGGCACGGGTGTTAAAAAAATCGCTGCCCTTGAGGTGGCCATCGCGGCGGCGGTGGTTGGTAAAGACACTATCGGCTTCAATCACCACCTCGCCACTGACCAGCTCATTGCTGGTGGGGTCATAAACAAACGACCCGCTGCCCTCTAAAAACTGACCCAGCTGTTGGGCATAGCCAATGTGGTCGACCAAAAACCCCACAGAGAAGTGATCTTTGTCGATCTCAAAGCGCTGGGGTGCCGCCCAAGCCAAGGACAGCCCAGCCCATAGGGCCAATGCCACCATCCACGTCATGGGCGCTTTTAGAAATTTCATCTTCACCTCTGTTGTTTTTGAATGCCTCTTGCTCATGTCTTAAACCTCTTGTTTGCGATGTCGCCAAAGCCACAGCGTATCAACCCCAAATGAATACAACAGCAACGCCAAGCCAATCACCAAAACCGCCACCGCCATCGGCGCGGGCAACCACGTGGGCAACACCAACAACAACACCGAAACTTGCACCACACAAATCACTTTGCGTCTCATCGACTCAGGCAAAGGCTGGGCCATCCAAGGCCAGCGCCACGCACTGGCAACAAATACATAACGCAGCGCGCCCATGGCCAGGACCCACACACCCGCCCGGTCGCTGAGCCACACCGCCAAGCTCAATACCAGGATCAAAGCGGCATCGGTCTCCATATCAAAACGGGCACCGGCATCGGTTGTCTCACCGCGGCGTCTGGCCAAATGCCCATCCAAGCCATCGAGCAACAAAGCGACCAAGCCCATCAGCCCCAACCCAAAACCGTATTCTCGATACGCCTCCGGCGCCCACAACACCCCCAACAACAACAGCGTGATCAGTGCGCGCACCAAAGTGACCCGCCCCGCCAAGCCTGAGATCACTTGGTGGCGAACCAACACCCACACCAACACAGCGTAAGTGCTCAACGAGAGCACCCAAACCCCCAAAGGA
>JAGYMV010000326.1 GCA_018400355.1 Wenzhouxiangella sp. | reverse complement strand
AAGAGCTCGTCCTCCACCCACAGGCGCTGATTGTCAGAGAGGGCGTGCTTTACTTAATCGCTCAGGTCGAAGGCTATGAAGACCTCCGGCATTTTGCCCTGCACCGCATGCAAGCAGCGGAGAGCACCCATCGAGATGCTCACCAACTGCCCGAGTTCGATTTGGATGACTATTTGGAAAAAGGCGCTTTTTCATACCCCCAAGGCGGCCAGATCGATCTGGTAGTCAAGTGCGATGCCGAAGTCGCCAAGCATCTATTCGAAACCCCACTCACACCCGAACAGACCACCGAGGTGTTGCCCGATGGCCGAGTGGAGATTCGGGCGAGCGTGCTGGACTCCCAGCAACTTCGCTGGTGGATCCAAGGCTTTGGTGCCCACATGGAAGTGGTGGCGCCAGACCATCTAAGAGCCCACTTCAAGGCCGTCAGCCAGCAGCTAACTGAGCGCTACCAAAACTGATCCACCCACAGATTGAAGTGGTTTAATCTTTAAATTGCGCATCCCAAGGGGTGGCGGCCGTCACCTTTTTTAACTCCATCTCCGCCCACCCAGGCAGTGGCCCGTAGTCATTGAACAAACCGCTGGCCGCCACCCGCTCAGGCCGAATGTGCTGCAACCTAAAATAATGCATGGCACGGATTTCCTCATCGTCCGCCCAATCGTATTTCATCTGTACAAGCCTCTCTGGAAATAGGCGCTTGGCCGAAAGCCTAAACGGGGCTCTCATTTGCTCTGGATGCCGCCCCCAAGTCCTTTTTAGAATGTCGTAGTCAATCTGCACCTCAGCGTCTGTCAACAAATGGCGACACCCGGCCAAAGCGAAATAGGGGAATAAATTCATCACACTGGCGCGCGCACCACCCCCATCACAGCCCTCCCGCCTCTTAAACAAATGACTGAACTTGACCCCATGATCAAACACCATGGATTCAAACCAGTTGATGTTCTCAAAGTAGAAATACAACACAGGCACGGTTCTAAACGGCCTTAGCTCGGTATCAAGAGAAACAATCAAGAGCTCGACTTGCGGCTCATGACTGGCCAGGCCCGCCCGTGCCGCATAGTCAGAACTGACCTCGTAACGAACGGGCTGGGTAAAGGAAAGCTCATGCCTTTCTTCAATCACCATGCGACTGGCATTCGGATCGCTGGGATCGATGCCAGACACAAACCCTCGATAATCGGTATGAATAAACAGCCTGGG
>JAGYMV010000325.1 GCA_018400355.1 Wenzhouxiangella sp. | reverse complement strand
TGAAAAGCTTATGTTCAATCCTTTCTCCAATGATGGCGCTTGGGTGGCACACCCATCCATAGCGATTGCATGTAATGGGGTGGCTGGGTCTTGTGTTGCGCTTGAACGATTAAGGTATGGGCCAGGTCAGGCGCGCCTTGGATTTCGCACACCCCCCTCTCCCAGCGAACGATCAGATAAGAAAATCGACTGTCTTTTGTTTCCGTCCAGACCGTCCATGGCCGATGTGTTCTGGACCGATCAAGCCACGCACTGAGCGCACAGTCATTGGGCGCAATGCCCAAACTGGCTTGGTCATACATCACCAAGCCCCCCGCCAACCATTGATTCTCTAATTCTTGGAGAACTTGATTAGACAGCACGCGATGCGATGCGCCATGCCAGGCATGACCGACCATGGTTTGTTGTAGCCACGCCTCTCTAATGGCCGCCGTGGCCAACAGTGACAACACAATTTGTACTGCCAAAACCATCAATAACGCGACCCCCTTGTCTTGTTGCTGATCATGCGTCACTGAAAATTTAAGACCGCCTGGCTCCCGCGCAACGCCTGCGCGGTCTGGAAGGTGCGCACGTAGCCCACGCTCGCTGGCCACAACACCTCGGCGCTGAGCAAAGGCTGGCGGGTGGTTTGGTCTTCGTGAGCCGGTGCTCCGTCGATACGGGCACTGGCGAGTACCCCGAAACGGACACCGACGACTGAGCGCCAATCGTTGATGGCATTGGCGCTTTGCCACCGCATGGGCTGGAGTGGGTCATGCGAGGCATACTCGACTTGCAAGGTCTCAATGCCCTCGACCATGGCCTCCACCCGAACCCGGCTCTGGCCTCGATCAAACAAGGCCCGATAGAGGGTTCGCTGACCCGCTTCTTCGGGGCCCACAAACCACGCCATCGCCTGCCATTGATACAACGCAATGCGGTTCCAATCAGGCCATCGGGCGGGATCAAAGTTGTCCAAAGATTCATTGCCTGGTTCACAACCATTGCCCACAGACCAATGCAATGATCGGGTGGAGACGTGGCTCACTTGGATTGTGTGATCGGTGGTGCAATCACTCAACACCACGATCGAACACGCAGGCAAGCCATGGCCCCGTTGGGTGTCCAATCGGTTGGATTCTAGGTGAGTCACCATCACACCAGACACGGGTGTTTTCCGATGCACCATCAACACATCCGACTGAGGGTCAACGCGTCCTGCCAAA
>JAGYMV010000324.1 GCA_018400355.1 Wenzhouxiangella sp. | reverse complement strand
AGCCATGAGAATCGATGCCAATTTGATCAAACAACAACGCCAAGGACGCGGCTGGACCCAGCAGCACTTATCCGATGTGACCGGCGTGAGCCTTCGCACCATCCAGCGAGTCGAATCACAAGGACAAGGATCACATGAGACGATCTCTGCATTGGCCTCTGTCTTTGAGATTGACCGCCAAACGCTGTTGATCACCGAGCTCATGGAGCCATCACCACCCAACATGATGGGATGGCCCATTGCGGTCAGCCTAGTGATCGGTGCCGGCCTAGGCGCCACCTTGACCTATCTTTTGTTACAGTGAGGGATTGAGCTTACGATTAGATAATAATGATCAAATCAAAATGATTAGATCACCAATGATCAGATCACAATAAAAAGACTCAAGCCTTATGACACAACCTGAGCGACCATCCGCTGGCATTGATGCCCTGGCCTTTGCCTGCCCCAAAGCCTATATCGATCTGGAGGATTTGGCGCACGCCCGCGGCGTGGATCCGGCCAAATTCACCCAAGGCTTGGGTCAGCGGAAAATGGCGATCGCCTCCCCGGTCGAAGACACCGTCACCATGGCCGTTGATGCCGGTCGACAGGCGCTCAAAGCCTTTGACATTGACCCAACATCGATTGGCACCTTGATCGTTGGGACAGAAACCGGCATCGATCACTCCAAACCGGTGGCCGTGTATGTCCATGAGCTGTTGGGGTTGTCTGAGCGCTGCCGCACCTTTGAGACCAAGCACGCCTGCTATGGGGCCAGCGCTGGCCTCACCGCCTCACTCGATTGGATCGGCTCTGGCCGAGCGCGGGGCAAAAAAGCGCTGGTCATTGCCTCTGACATCGCCAACTATGGCCTCAACACCCCCGGCGAACCCACCCAAGGGGCGGGTGCCGTGGCCATGGTGGTTGCAGATCAACCCCGCTTGTTGGCCATTGAACCTGACACCATTGGTGACTACACCCGCCAAGTCATGGATTTTTGGCGCCCTCTGTACTCGAAATACGCCATTGCCGATGGCCACTACTCCATCGAATGCTATTTGGATGCCTTAGCAGGCGCCCGAGAGGCCGCCCTTGAACACGCCGGCGAGGTGTATGAATCGCTCATTGCCTGTCTGTATCACGTCCCCTTCGTCAAAATGGCCAAAAAAGCCCACCACAAAGAACTCGAATGTGTGCTGGAGAGGTCATTGGATCTGAAATCGCCAA
>JAGYMV010000323.1 GCA_018400355.1 Wenzhouxiangella sp. | reverse complement strand
TGGTCCGCAAAGCCATCCAATACGCCATCGATAACAACCGCTCCAGTGTGACTTTGGTTCACAAGGGCAACATCATGAAGTTCACCGAAGGGGCCTTCAGAAAGTGGGGTTATGAAGTGGCCGCTGAAGAGTTTGGTGATGTCACCATCACCGAGGACGATCTTTGGTCGAAGCATGATGGCAAAGTGCCTGAGGGCAAAATTGTCATCAAAGACCGCATTGCCGACATCATGTTCCAGTTGATGTTGTTACGCCCAGCGGAATTTGATGTGTTGGCCACCATGAACCTCAATGGCGATTACCTATCAGATGCATTGGCCGCTGAGGTTGGTGGCATGGGCATTGCAGCGGGCGCCAACATGGCCGATCATGTGGCCGTGTTTGAAGCCACCCATGGGACCGCGCCAAAATACGCAGGCAAAGACATGGTCAATCCAAGTTCATTGATGTTCTCTGGGTGCATGATGTTCGACTACATCGGCTGGCCTGAAGTCACGGCTTTGATTGAGTCGGCTTTTGAGAAAGTGGTCGGTGAGAAAGTGGTGACCTATGACTTTGCACGTCTGTTGGAGGGATCCACCAAAGTCTCAACCAGTGGCTTTGCAGATGCACTGGTCGCAGCCATTGAGAAAAGCTAAGGGCTGACTCGTGAACATCTGGCAAATGGCTCGGTCTGCGTTGGCCGAGCCCGATCCATGGGCCAAGTGCACCCAAGTCACCGAGCTGTTTGCACAAGCCAAAGCCAATCCGGGTGCGCTGTTGGCCCAGACCAAGCCCGATTGGTCCACAGATAATCTGCCCTGCGGGCGTCCCGATAAGCCTGAGCTCATTCCGCCGTCTCAGTTGCCCAAGCGTGGCTTGGGTTCTGTGGAGGGGCGTGTGGCTTTAATCCATGCCATCGCACACATCGAATTCAATGCCATCAACCTAGGGCTCGATGCGGCGTGTCGATTCTCGCAGATGCCCGATCAATCGAACCCCAACGATCCCGGCCATTTTTATCTCGATTGGCTCAGCGTGGCCGCGGATGAAGCGCGCCATTTTTCAATGCTCTCTGGACGCTTGCAGGCACTGGGCGCCCGCTATGGCGATTTGCCGGCCCACAATGGCTTGTGGGAAATGGCCATTAAAACCGAGCACGATGTCTTGGTGCGTATGGCCTTGGTGCCGCGCGTCCTTGAGGCCAGGGGGCTGGATGTGACACCAGGCATGATCA
>JAGYMV010000322.1 GCA_018400355.1 Wenzhouxiangella sp. | reverse complement strand
TAGAAACCGGAGAAAACGGTGCGGTCTTAACCACAGCGGCGTTTCAAAGTGGCCTGAAAGGGCCCGGTGCTTATGTGATTATCGTCTCGATCGTCTTTTTCGCCTACACCAGCATGCTCACCTGGAACTTCTACGGCGAGAAAAGTTGGGAGTATCTCTTCGGTCAGCGCGTGGTCTTGCCTTATCGCCTGGCTTTCTTGGCTTTCGCTTTTGTCGGTGCGGTGGGCGGACTGGAGTTGATTTGGGATGTGGCCGACACGTTCAATGGCTTGATGGCGGCACCGAACTTGATCGCCTTGTTGTTGCTGGGTGGTGTGTTGGCAAAAGAAAAGCTCGATTACTTTAATCAGCTCAGAGACAAAGCCAGAAACCAAATCAAGGACGTTTGAGCCGAATCAGAGCAGACAAGTCGCGGCTGGTCTCATCGGTCGCGACCACTTGTTCATAATCTTTGATCGCTTGTGGCAACACAGCAGAGCCAAAACCCACTTGCGTGGTGAGGCTCTCACAGATCTTTAAGTCTTTGAGCAACAATTTGGGCGCGAATCCGACCTCAAAAGAATCATTGAGCATGGTCTTGCCCCGCTTGTCTAAAAACCAACTCCCGGCGGCACCACCCCCCAAAATCTCAAGCATGGCGTCTCGGGGAAGATCGAGCGTTTCTAAAAGCGCGAGCGACTCACACACCGCCTCAGCAATGCCAGCGACCATCAATTGATTGACCGCTTTGGCTGCTTGACCGCGGCCTGAGCCACCCAAATGATGCGCCACGCGCGCATAGGCCGATAGCACAGGCTCAATCGCCTGAAACCCAGACCATTGACCCCCAGCCATCACGGACAAGGTGCCCTTGATCGCACCCTCCACACCACCGGTGACCGGCGCATCAATCAACACCACACCACTTTCTTGGAGCTTGGACGCGGCCAGTTCGGCGCTGGCTGGCGCAATGGTGGAGTGATCAATCACAATCTGATGGGGTTTTAAGTGTGGTGCCATGTCTTCCACTAAGCCCAAGACATCTTGGTCGGCTGAGACGCACAACACAATCACATCAACAGCCATTGCCAAAGCCACAGGGTCAGTCGCCACCTCGACACCGGGGTGTTGTGCTGCAAATGCTTGGGCTTTTTCGGCCGTTCGGTTCCAGACAGCGCGAAGGTCGCCTTTGGCATGCAAGTGACCGGCCATTGGCCAGCCCATGGCGCCAAGACCA
>JAGYMV010000321.1 GCA_018400355.1 Wenzhouxiangella sp. | reverse complement strand
TCCACCAGTTGCTTGGGGGCTTGCGATCGTCCATGGGGTATGTGGGCTGTGCCACTGTCGATGAGATGCGCACCAAACCACGTTTCGTGCGCGTGACCGTCTCTGGTGTTCGAGAATCACACGCCCACGATGTGACCATCACCAAAGAAGCACCCAATTACAAACTCGGGTGAGCGCTCTGTGACCATTGACATCCATGCCGACCGCATTCTGATTCTTGATTTCGGGTCGCAATACACACAATTGATCGCGCGCCGGGTGCGAGAGATAGGGGTCTATTCTGAGATCTATCCGTTCGATGTGGACCCAACAGCAATTTCTGACTTCAAGCCCAAAGCCATTATCCTCTCAGGCGGGCCTGAGTCGGTGGCGCATCAAGGAAGCCCCAAGATTCCGCAGGTGGTGTTTGATTTATCGGTGCCCTTGTTTGGCATTTGTTATGGCATGCAAGCCATGGCAGCGCACTTCGGTGGCGAGGTGGCGGCCTCTGAGGAAAAAGAGTTTGGGTATGCTGAAGTCCGGCTCGATCAAGCCGGCGCTTTGTTAACAGGCATCGAAGACCGCGTGAGCACGGAAGGCTCGGGGGTGTTGTCTGTTTGGATGAGCCATGGCGACAAAGTCACTCGGCTGCCCGAGGGGTTTGAAGTCTCCTGCACCACGCCATCGGCGCCGATTGCGGGGATGAGCGATGAGACACGCCGCTACTATGGTCTGCAGTTTCATCCCGAGGTGACCCACACCCAACAAGGTCGCCGGATCTTAGAGCGCTTTGTCTTAGACATTGCAGGCTGCGAGGCCAACTGGACCACTGAGGCCATTATTGAAGACCAAATCGCCCGCGTGCGCGAGGAGGTGGGCGAGGGCACGGTCTTGTTGGGGCTATCCGGCGGGGTGGATTCTTCGGTGGTGGCCGCTTTGCTGCACCAGGCCATTGGGGATCAGCTGTTGTGTTTGTTTGTAGACACTGGCCTGCTTCGCTATGAGGAAGGCGATCAGGTTATGGCCTTGTTCGCAGAGCACTTGGGCGTTCGGGTGGAGCGAGTCAACGCCAAAGAACAGTTTTTGTCGGCGCTTTGTGGTGTTGATGACCCTGAGGAAAAAAGAAAGATCATTGGCAGGGAGTTTGTGCGGGTGTTCGAGCAAGCCGCCAAAGCGCACAAAGAAGCCGCTTATTTGGCGCAAGGCACCATCTATCCGGATGTGATCGAATCGGCGGGTGC
>JAGYMV010000320.1 GCA_018400355.1 Wenzhouxiangella sp. | reverse complement strand
ACCCGGTTTTTGACCTTGTCCAAAAACTCGAGCACATCGTAGTCGGGATCGACCTCGATGCTGACCGAACCAGACCCCTCGCGGGCGGTGGCGGTCATTTCTTTCAGGCCTTCCAGATCTTGGATGGCCTCTTCGATTTTAATGAGCACCCCTTCTTCGACATCTTTGGGCGTGCCCCCTCGATAGGGAACGGTGACGGTGACGTAGTTGATCTCAATGCGGGGCTGGACTTCTTTGGTAATGGTGACGGTGGTGAACAGACCACCTGCAATCAAACACACCATCAATAAGTTGGCGGCCACTGGGTTGTGGGCAAACCAAGCGATGATGTTGGCATACCAATTTCTTTCAGCGAGCTTCATGATCCACTCTCCTCACCGGCAGAGGCCTCAGCTGGTGCTGGGGTGAGGCGGAGGGTCGCCTCACCATTGATACGCCTCAATCTCAATTTTGAACCTGGGATGGGCGCGGTGATGCCCGTGGTGATCACCCGATCGCCCGGATAGAGGCTGTTTCTCACATAGACCTCATCGGTGGTGGCACGAACCACCTCGACCTCGCGGATCTCTAACTCGTCTTTTTCATTGGCCACAAACACCCGATCGCCACTGCGAAGGGCCGAGCGGGGCAGTTGAATGAGTCCCGTGGCCGAACGGCCTTCAATGGTGCCCTCGACAAAAGTGCCCATGGACAAGATGGCCGATGCGCTTGGTTCGCTGTCTGGATCCTCACCGCGCTGATACGGGTCTTCGATTGAGACCACCGCATAACTTAAGCGGGTGTCTTCATCAATCACGCCTTCTGTTCTCACCACGCGCCCCATCCACTGGCCCATTTGGCCATCGACGTTGGCGGTCAGTCGAACCTCTGGCCCTTGAGCACCGACATCACCGGCTCTGGGGAGATTTAAAAAAGCGCGGTCTTGGTTGGACAACGGCAGGCGAACTTCAGCCACATCGATGGCAAAAGCCACCCCCAACACCGTCCCGGCCCCCACAAATTGGCCCAGATCGACATTGCGGGCGCGCACCATCCCGTCATAGGGCAGGCGAATTTGGGTGCGCTCCAGATTTCTTTGGGCTCGCAACACCGAGGCTTTGGCCGCATCCACAGACGCCTTGGCCCGCGCCACTTGGGGTAGCCTGAGGACCAAGTCATTTGGTATACGCTCAGCACCATGCATGCGCTCCCAATCGCGTTTGGCCTGCTCCGATCGGGCCGTTTC
>JAGYMV010000032.1 GCA_018400355.1 Wenzhouxiangella sp. | reverse complement strand
GGGGCTTGATCATGTTTGGGCCATGGTGCCTTTTGTTAGGACCGTGGAGGAAGCCAGAGAGGTGGTCGAAGTGATGGCCGAGTTTGGCTTAAAACGTGGCGAGAATGGACTCAAGCTCATCATGATGTGCGAGCTGCCATCCAACGCGCTCTCAGCGCACGCTTTCTTAGAACACTTTGATGGCTTCTCGATTGGTTCTAACGACATGACCCAGTTGAGCTTGGGGCTTGACCGAGACTCCGCGCTGGTCGCGCACCGTTTTGATGAACGAGACCCTGCGGTTAAGGCACTATTGAAGATGGCGATCGACGCCTGTCGTCAAGAAGGCAAATACATTGGCATTTGTGGGCAAGGCCCCTCAGACTACCCTGACCTCGCTCAATGGCTTTTAGACCAAGGCATTGAGAGCATGTCACTCAACCCCGATACCGTGGTCGACACTTGGCGGAAATTGGCTGATGCGAAAGGCGCCTGAGGCCCGTGTCGTTCACAAAAGCCCGCTGAGCGGGCCCATGTGCTGGCGGTAATGACGGAGCTCTTCGATCGATTCTTTGATGTCTTCCAGCGCTTGATGCGTGCCTTTTTTCTGAAACTCGGACACGATCTGTGGCGCCCAGCGACTGCCGAGTTCTTTCAGGGTGCTGACATCAAGATTGCGGTAGTGGAAAAAGGCCTCAAGCTGGGGCATTTGACGCGCCAGAAAACGGCGGTCTTGGCAGATCGAGTTGCCGCACATTGGCGATCGGCCTGGGGCGATGAACTGACTCAGAAACGCCAACGTTTCTTTTTCGGCCTCTGCCAGACTGATGTGACTCTCCAGGCAACGCTTGACCAAACCCGACTGAGTGTGTGTGCGCGTGTTCCACTCATCCATGGCTTCCAGCACCGATGCTGGGGTTTGGATCGCTCTCACTGGGCCTTCTGCCATCACGTTCAATTGGGCATCCGTGACGATCGTGGCAATCTCGATGATGTCATCGACCATGGGGTCAAGACCAGTCATCTCCAAATCAATCCACACCAACCAACCGGCATTGTTGGCCGTGGCATCAGAACCATTTGTCATGTTGTTCATCCATTTGAGCCCATTGATATGCGCTCACTATATCAGCACGGCCCTATTTTATGAAGACAGAGCCATCGCGTGTCCTAGTCACCCACTCCGACCACGGAACGGCTTTAATGCCCGATGGCTTGCTGTCTCATTTTTATTTCAATCGCTCATTGGAAAGGCCATTGGCAGGTGATTGGATCGAGCTCGATGAATCCAATCGCTTAACGGCCATTTGCCCGCGCACAAACACATTTGGACGTGGCGATCACAAGGGCCGCTTTAAACCCACTGCCGCCAACATTGATCAGCTCCTCATCGTGATTGCACCCGAACCAGAGCCCAGCCTGGATTTGATGACACGCTATCTGGCCATGGCCGAACAACAGCACATCCAGCCCATTTTTGTGCTCAACAAAACCGATCTGGGGATCCCTGACAGCGCGCCCTTTGACTATCTCGAGGACCTCAAGTCATTGGGTTACTCTGCGATAGAAACCAACACAAAAGATGAGGCATCGCTCAAGACCTTGGCCGAGCAGATTAAAGACCAAACAAGCATTCTGGCGGGCCAATCGGGAGTGGGCAAGTCCTCCATTCTCAATCGCCTCATCCCAAGCGTACAGAGTTTGATTGGCCAGCTCTCTCAAGCCACAGGCAAAGGCAAACACACCACCACCACAACGCGCCTCTACCCACTGCCCCAAGGGGGTTATTTGGTGGACTCGCCCGGGGTCTGGGAATACGGCCTCTGGCAAATTCCAATTGCTGATCTGGCCGCGTCTTTTGTTGAGTTTCGCCCGTTCCTAGGGCAATGCCGTTTCAGAGATTGCACCCATGATCACGAACCCGGTTGCGCGCTGATCGAAGCCGCCGCTCTGGGGCAAATCAAGGCCAGCCGTTTGGACGCCTGGCGCCGCCTTTTGGCAGAACAAGCCCGCTATCACAAACTCGACCATCACCAAGGCAAGGGTTCACCGTTGGCGTGACGGAATGAGCCCGTGTTGGCCAAATCAAGTTCTTCAATTCGTTCAATCAATTGGGCGGCCGCCTCGTCGGGGTCAATGTGGCCGGTGTGCTTGGTCATCCCAGTTCTCACATAACCCGGATGCAACAAACCGACCGCAATGCCCTTTGGCTTTAGCTCGTGTGCCAAAGAGACACCGGCACTGTTTACCCCAGCCTTAGAGATTCGGTAAGCAAACTGCCCGCCCGATGTGTTGTCCGCCACAGAACCCATTCGGGAAGTGATGATGACGACTTTGGATCCCGCTTTCAATAGACCCAAAAGTGCTGCGGTGACACGCAAAGGCGCCAATGTATTAATTTCAAACTGGCGCCTATAAGCCTCCAGTTCTTGTTCAATGTCCTCAAGAGACGTACCCACCAAAAGGCCTGCGTTATTGATCAGCACATCGAGCTGGGTGCCCTCAAGACGGTGAGCCAAGTCAATCAAGTCAGCTACTTGGGTCACATCAATGCCGAGCTCAACTCGAATGCCTTGGATGCTCTGCAATTCATCTGAAGACTGACGGCACACCGCGATGACTTGGTGGCCTGCTGCCTGATATTGTTTGGCCATCTCCAAGCCAATGCCTCTGTTTGCACCAGTGATCAATACGGTACTCATTGGTTTTGCCCTCATATAAAGATTGAAGCGAATTAAAACGATCAGGCATCATTTTACATGGTCAGTCTCGTTGCAAGGTCTCGACCACTCGCCTAAGCGCTTGAGTGCCCTGATATACTCTCATTCATGGGTCAAAGCGTCGTCAATCATCCAAGCAATCAGGGCATCAAACGCCTACCAGGCGAGTTTGAAACGCAGACTGCACTGCTCGTTGCATGGCCCCATCAAGCCACCGACTGGGCGCCTTGCTTGACTCAAGTCCGTGAGGAAATAAAAACCCTGATGGAAGCCACATTGGCTCACCAATCGGTGATCTTGCTACGAGACCCGAGTGACCCAGACCCATTGCCGGCAGGTCTCGCCGCCCACCCCAAACTCGTTCAAGTGCGCATTCCATTTGATGACACTTGGTGTCGAGACTTCGGGCCCATTGGCTTAACCTCTGAGACCATGCTGCACTTGGTGGACTTTCAATTCAGCGCTTGGGGAAAAGGATACGCCAACAGCCAAGACAATGAGGTCACCACCAAGCTCACCACAATGCCTGAGTTCGACTCGCTGGTGGGTCCCATGGAAGTTCGCTCTGCCGACTTTGTGCTCGAAGGTGGCGCCATCGAATCGAATGGTCAAGGCACCATTTTGGTCAACTGGCACTGTCTGCACACCCGACACCCAAAAATGCAGCGAGCCGAATTGATCGAAAGGCTCAAAACCGAGCTGTCTGCCCAAGAGATCATCGGCATTGATGTCCCACCGCATGCAGGCGATGACACCGATGGCCACATTGACACTCTGGTGCGCTTTATCGACAGCCACACCGTGGTGGTGCAAACACTGAGCGATGAGACGCTCAACCATCAGCTAATGAAACAAGTCAGCGAACTCAAAGTGATTGGCAGCGATGGACACCATCATGTCGCCAAAGTGGTTGTTTTACCAGCAGCCGATCACACAACCAGCTGGCCCATGAACTACGTGAATTTTGTTTTGATCAACCATGCATGCTTGGTCCCTGTCTATGGGCTTGCCAGTGATGAGGCGGCCTTGGCGGTGTTGTCGAGGGCCCTGCCCGACCGTCAGATCGTGCCGATTCTCTCTCGCCACTTGATCACCCAATTTGGTGGCCCGCATTGTGCGACCATGCACTTCCCTGCCATTGCACAAAACTCAGCCCAACCCAACGCCCGGGTATTGGAGTAGGAGATGTCATGTCACAGACACTAAAAATTGTCCTTGCACAGCACGCCATGGGCGATGATGCACAAAAAAACCTAGAGACCAGCCTGGAGTTGATTGGGCAGGCCGCATTTGCAGGTGCCGATTTGGTCGTGTTACCCGAACTGCACCGAACGCCCTATTTTTGCAAGTCCCAACAAGCCCGCTTCTTCGACCAAGCAGAGCCACTCGATGGCCCCACCTTTCAGGCGCTCTCGAACAGCGCAAAAGAACACGATGTGGTCGTGGTGGGCAGCATCTTTGAAGCCCGCCAAGCCGGGCTGGCATCGAACACCGCCATTGTCGTTGAAAAAACAGGCGCCATGGCCGGGCACTACCGCAAGATGCACATTCCCGATGACCCAGGCTACAACGAAAAATACTATTTCGCACCAGGTGATCTCGGGTTTGAGCCCATCGACACATCCGTGGGGCGACTGGGTGTATTGGTGTGCTGGGATCAATGGTTTCCAGAGGCGGCGCGATTGATGGCTTTGGCGGGTGCCGAGGTACTGATTTATCCCACCGCCATTGGCTGGGACCCAACTGACACCGCCGACGAACAAGCCCGTCAACTCGACGCTTGGCGCATCATGCATCAAGCCCATGCCATTGCCAATGGCCTGCCTGTGGTGGCCTGTAATCGCATTGGATATGAGCATGACCCAGATGGTGGACACCATCCCGCCCATTTCTGGGGGCACAGCCTGATCGCTGGCCAACAAGGTGAGCTGATTGCTGAGGCCAACGATCAGGCCACTTTGCTCATGGGCACTGTCGACATCGCTCGCACGGACCAGGTTCGGCGCGCCTGGCCTTTTCTCAGAGACCGTCGCGTGGATGCCTACGAAGGGCTTTTGTCTCGTTCATTAAGCGATGAGTCATGATCGACCAACCGGGCCCAGAAACACATATCTATACGCCCAGCGAGCTCAATCAGGAGGCCAAGCGACACATCGAAGCGGGCTTCGGTCGCATTTGGATCCAAGGTGAAATCTCAAACTTGGCTTGCCCGGCCTCGGGTCACCTCTATTTCAGCCTGAAAGATGGTCGAGCGCAGATCCGCTGTGCCTTATTCAAACCGCAGGCGACAAGACTCACGATTCAACCGAGCAATGGCGACGAAGTGCTGGTGCGGGGCCAACTCAGCCTCTATGCCCCGCGCGGGGATTATCAGCTGATTGCCAGCGATGTGCTTGGCGCCGGCCTCGGCGCACTGCACGCCGCCTTCGAAGCATTAAAAGCCAAGCTCAGCGCCGAGGGTCTGTTTGATCTGGCGCTGAAAAAGCCATTGCCCAAGTGGCCCAAGCGCATCGCCATCGTGACCTCAGGGTCAGGCGCTGCCTTGCGTGACATCAAACAAACACTGGCCAGACGTTGGCCGATTGCTACCACCGAGCTATACCCATCACTGGTTCAAGGGGATCAAGCACCAGCCAGTCTGATCAAGGCCCTCTTAAGGGCCGATGAGGCGCCAGACAATGACCTGATCATTCTCGCCCGAGGGGGTGGTTCCATTGAAGACCTGTGGGCTTTCAACGATGAGTCGCTGGCCAGAACCGTTGCCGCACTTCGCCTTCCAGTGATCTCAGGCGTGGGCCACGAAACCGACACCACCATCGTTGATTTTGTGGCCGACCATCGGGCTGCCACCCCGACCGCTGCCGCGGTGCTGGCCACGCCAGATGAAGTCGAGCTGGAAAAAATGCTCAAAGGGCTTGCGGAGGTCATGGAACGCAGCATGCTCCGGTTGCTCAACCAACATGGGCAAAGCATTGATCTGATGGAGCAGCGCCTATTGCGCCTGCACCCCGTGACCACTTTAGAAAAGAGCAAAGAGCGTCTTGAAGAGCTCACCAGACGCCTGAAGCTGGCCACCCAACACCGTCTCAACCAGCCGACAGAACGGCTCAGCTCGCTGGCCAGAACCCTCAATAGCTTGAGCCCACTGAGCGTACTGGATCGGGGCTATGCCATTGTGCAAGATGCCAATGGAGACGGACTCGACGCCAAGAATCCACCACCTAAAGGCAGTAAAATCAAAATATTACTAGAGGAAATTGAAGTGATCTCTTCTGTAGAATCTGTGCAAGCTCGCGCCCCTGAAAACACCTAGAGCGCCTGTCTAACCACCTCAGCCAAACCCTCGGTCAAGCTTTGCACCTGAGCCTGATCACTGCCCTCAATCATGACGCGCACCAGGGGTTCAGTGCCCGAAGGACGCAACACCACCCGACCCGAATCCCCCAAAGCAGCCTCCACTTCTTTGAGAGCGGACTCAATCGCTGGTGTCTTCAAGCGTTCACCATCGACCCGGGCACTGACCGGCACATTGACCATGGTCTGGGGATAACGGGTCATATCCGCCACCAACTCGCCCAATGGGCGGTGTTGGTGAATGATCTGCTCGCAGACCTGCAAAGCACTGACAATGCCGCAGCCGGTCTGCGAACGATCCAGGCACAAGATATGGCCCGACGCTTCACCCCCTAAAGCCCAGCCACGCCTGCGCAAGCATTCGTGCACGTATCGGTCGCCCACGGCGGTCCGCTCAAATGGGATGTCATCGGCTGCCAATGCCTGCTCCAGGCCCAAGTTGGTCATCACGGTGCCCACCACACCACCTTGCAGGCGACCGGATCTTTTGAAGGCCCGAGCCAGCAGATAGATGATTTGATCACCATCGACGACTTGGCCAGCACCATCAACCAAAATCACACGATCCCCATCGCCATCAAAAGCCATGCCCACATCCGCCCCATGAGCCAGCACAGCCTCAGACAGGTCATGGGGATGGGTTGAACCACACTGCTCATTGATGTTGAGGCCATCGGGCCGATCATGAATGGTCACCACCTCGGCCCCCAACTCACGAAACACCTCAGGCGCGATTCGGTAGGTGGCGCCATTCGCGCAGTCGAGAACACATTTGAGCCCCGTCAACAAAGTGGCCGGTCCGACCGTGGATTTACAAAATTCGATGTATCGACCCACCGCATCATCGATCCGAACCGCTCGACCCAGGTTGCTGGGCTCAACCATGCGCATGCCGCCCGCCAAACCGGCTTCTAGGCGATCTTCGATGGCCGCCACCAAATCATCGGCCAGCTTTTCGCCTTGGCTTGAGAACAATTTCAAGCCGTTGTCGTAATAGGGGTTGTGTGAGGCAGAGATCACGATGCCTGCTGCGGCGCCAAGTGAGTGGGTCAGGTGCGCCACCGCGGGTGTTGGCATGGGGCCCAACAAAATACTGTCTGCGCCAGCAGCCGATAAACCCGCCTCGAGTGCCGATTCAAACAAATAACCTGAAATGCGCGTATCTTTGCCTATCACCACGCGTTTTTGCGGGCCGGCTTGAGCCAATACAGTTCCCACTGCCCACCCAAATTGCAACACAAACTCAGCCGTCATCGGCGATTCGCCGACCCGACCGCGCACACCATCTGTCCCGAAATATTTCATATCGCCCACCCCCATTATTATGGCGCCAATGCCGCTTGAGTCATTTCTATGCTCTGCTTTCTCACTGCCGCCCACACCTTTATCGCATCAACCGTCTCGCCCACATCATGCACGCGGACGATGGCA
>JAGYMV010000319.1 GCA_018400355.1 Wenzhouxiangella sp. | reverse complement strand
GTGATGGGCGCACAAATTGCCGCCCATTTCACCGCCGCTGGCATTCCCGTTGACCTTTATGACTTGCCAGCCAAACAAGGCCCCAAGAGTCAAATCGCTGAGCAAGGCAAGCAACGCTTATTAAAGTTAAAGCCAGCCCCCTTAGCCAGCAAAGACTTGGTCCACGGGATCCGAGCGCTGAACTTTGAAGACGACCTAGCCAAACTCCAAGAATGTGATTTGGTGATTGAGGCGGTTGCCGAGCGCATGGACATCAAAAGAGATCTCTATGCCAAGGTCACGCCCAATCTTAAAAAAGGCGCGATCTTTGCCAGCAACACCTCGGGCCTGTCCATCACCGAACTGGCCGAGGTCGTGCCTGAAGCCTTACGTTCGCAATTTTGTGGTGTGCACTTTTTTAACCCACCCCGCTACATGCACTTGGTGGAACTGATCCCCCATGCAGCCACCCGGCCAGAACTGCTCGATCAACTCGAAGACTTTCTCACTCGGCGTTTGGGCAAGGGTGTGGTGCGCACCAAAGACACCGCCAACTTCATTGCCAACCGAGTCGGCGTCTTTACCATGTGGTCGACCATGCACCACGCTCAGCGCTTAGGCCTTGGCTTTGATACCGTTGATGCCCTGACAGGACCCGCCATTGGGCGACCCAAAAGCGCGACCTTCCGCTTGGCCGATGTGGTGGGTTTGGACACCATGGGCAACGTCATTAAAACCATGCACGACAAGTTGGCCGATGATCCATGGCATGGCCTCTATCAAGCACCCAGCTGGCTCGATGGTCTCTTGGAACAAGGCGCCTTAGGCCAAAAAACAGGCGCGGGTGTTTTCAAGAAAATGGGCAAAGAGATCGTTGTATTCGATCCAGAGGCTGGCGAATATCGAGCCACCGACTACAGCTTGCCCGATTCGATTCAGGCTTTATTAAAAATTAAAAACCCAGCCGAAAAACTCGAAGCGTTGGCACAATGCGAAACGCCGGAAGCGGAGTTTTTGTGGTCCATTCACCGAGATCTTTTCCACTACTGCGCCTACCACCTAGCAGACATTGCCAACAGCACACGCGAAATTGATCTTGCGATGCGCTGGGGTTACGGCTGGAAACTCGGCCCGTTTGAACAATGGCAGGCCGCTGGCTGGCACGCCGTTGCCAAGCTCATTCAAAGAGACATTGACGCGGGCACCACCGGCGTTGATGCCAACCTGCCCGCGTGGGTTACTGAAAT
>JAGYMV010000318.1 GCA_018400355.1 Wenzhouxiangella sp. | reverse complement strand
TTTGTAAGATCGCAGCCAAAATAATGAGCAAAATAGCCAAAACGGTGGCCACCAGACCAAGACCCAGTATGATGCCCGCGAGCACCAAGCCAAACACCACCGCCAACCCAATGCCAATAAAGGGCATCAACACCGCAATGCCGATGAAAATAAGAATCAATTTGCCCACACCTGTGAGCTTTAACCGAGGCTTTTTGGCTGTGTTGTTTGGTTCATTCATGAGAGCACTTCCTTGAATGTCGCGACCTTAAAAATAGCCTTGGCGCTTTTTTTCTTCCATTGAAGCGCCCGCGTCTTTATCGATCGCGCGTCCCTGACGCTCTGATTGGGTGGCTTGGATGGTCTCTTCGATGACTTCCAACAACGTGGTGGCGGTGGATTCCATCGCGCCTGTTAAGGGGTAGCAGCCCAGCGTCCGAAACCGAACCGACTTCATCTCAGGCACCTGCCCAGGCTCTAGCGGCATGCGGTCATCGTCCACCACAATCAACTGGCCATCGTATTCGACCACCGGACGCTCGGCGGCAAAGTACAACGGCACCATCGGGATGTTTTCGGCGTGGGTGTATTGCCAAATGTCGAGCTCGGTCCAGTTGGAGATCGGAAAGACCCGAATCGATTCGCCTTTGTGCACACGGCCGTTGTAGAGGTCCCACAACTCGGGGCGCTGATTTTTTGGGTCCCAGCTGTGTTGCTTGTCTCGAAAAGAAAACACCCGCTCTTTGGCTCTCGAGCGTTCTTCATCGCGGCGTGCGCCGCCAAACGCGGCATCAAAACCATACTTGTTCAATGCCTGTTTCAAGGCTTGGGTCTTCATCACATCGGTGTGGACTTTCGAACCATGGGTGAACATATTGATGCCTTGGTCCAAACCTTCTTGGTTGGTGTGGACGATCAAATCCATGCCCGCGTCTTGGGCCATTTGGTCTCTAAAGGCATACATCGCCTGAAATTTCCAGGTGGTGTCGATGTGCATCAACGGAAAAGGTGGTGGGGCTGGATAAAACGCTTTTTTGGCCAGATGCAACATCACCCCAGAGTCTTTGCCAATCGAATAGAGCATCACCGGGCGCTCAAATTCAGAGGCGACTTCACGAATGATGTGAATCGCTTCGGCTTCCAACATGGCCAAATGGCTTTTCACAGACGCCACTCCCTACTTTAAAAATTGAACAATCTGGGGAACCAAGACATCGCGCGCATCTTCCAACACATAATGTCCATCCC
>JAGYMV010000317.1 GCA_018400355.1 Wenzhouxiangella sp. | reverse complement strand
GCGGATGCTGGCGCAACCAGCCGCCAAAGTGATCAGCCCGATGGTTGCGATCGTTTTAATGGCCGTGTGCATAAAAAGCTTACTCCTCGATGAGTGCGTTGGTGTGCGCGGCACAAATAAAGTCGTTTTCACTCAAGCCCCCGATGGCGTGGGTGGTGAAGTGAACCACGCAATAATTGTAGCCTGCTTCAAAATCAGGGTGATGGTTCTGGCGGTTGGCAATCCAGGCCAGTGCGTTGATAAAAGCCATCGTTTTATAAAAGCCCTTGAATTCAAAGCGCCGAGTCATGGTGGTGCCGTCTTCACTGATCGACCAACCAGGTACTTGCGCCAGTAAAGCTTTGGACACGTCTGGTTTTAAAGGTTCTGTGCCGCCTTCGCATGGTTGGCATTTTTTTTCTAAAAGCGTGTGGTCTGTCATATCAATCGGCCTTCTGAGTTATGCGGGTTTCGGCGGGTAGGTCGGGGCAAAATTCCCCAATGCCCGCGCTTGTTTGATTAACGCTAACAGGTCTGTGCTCGCCAAATCAAACAAATCCTCCATTCGGTCGAGAATGTAGTAAACACTTTGAAAGATGTCGATGCGATAGGGTGTCCTCAAGGCATCCAATGGCACAAAGGGACGCCGGATCGGGGCATCGCTCTCCAAGGCATGGATGGTTTCGCCAGGTGATGAGGCAATGCCGCCCCCACAAATGCGGACCCCTTCGGGGGTTTGGATCAGCCCAAACTCCACCGTGAACCAGTAAAGGCGCGCCAGCAACACTCGGTCGGCGGGCGAGGCGGCAAGTCCTGCTTTTCCGTAGGCCTCCGTGAAGTCTGCAAACGCTTGATGGGTCAGCATGGTCACATGACCAAAGATCTCATGAAAGATGTCAGGCTCTTGCAAGTAATCGAGGTCTTCTTCGCTGCGGATAAAAGAGGCCGCTGGAAAGCGTTTTTCACTGAGTAGGGCAAAGAAGCGATCGAAATTGATCAGTGCTGGCACAGGCTCGATCGACCAGCCGGTGAGCTCATCGAGCCGTTTCGAGAGCGTCTTGGGTTGGGGCACATGGTCCGAGGGCAGGGCCAACAAATCGAGCCCGTCCAAAAAGGGCTGGCACACACGCCCAGGCAGCAGCTCCATTTGCCTTGAATAGAGGGTGGCCCAAACACTGTCTTCTGCCTCAGAGTAGTCAATCAGCCCATCGGCATCGACCACTTTGGCCTCATATTTGCTCGATTTTGGCAT
>JAGYMV010000316.1 GCA_018400355.1 Wenzhouxiangella sp. | reverse complement strand
TATCCGGATAACTCACGCTTTTGGCAAGTGGTGGACAAGCACCAAGTCAACATCTTCTACACCGCCCCAACAGCGATTCGGGCCTTGATGCGCGATGGCGATGCACCCGTCAAATCCACCCAACGCACCAGTCTGAGAATCTTGGGCTCGGTGGGTGAGCCCATCAACCCACAAGCGTGGGAGTGGTACTTCCATACCGTCGGTGATGGCCGCTGCCCGATTGTGGATACTTGGTGGCAGACCGAGACGGGTGGTGTGTTGATCACCCCCTTGCCTGGCGCCACGCCTCTCAAACCTGGCGCTGCCAGTTGGCCGTTTTTTGGGGTTGAGCCTGCCTTGGTGGATACCGATGGTCACGAACTCAGTGGCCCCAATCAAGGGGCGTTGATTCTCAAAGGCTCGTGGCCTGGACAGATGCGCACCGTCTATGGCGACCATCAGCGTTTCGTTGACACCTATTTTGCGACCTTTGAAGGCAGCTACTTCACCGGCGATGGCGCCCGACGCGACGAAGACGGTTACTGGTGGATCACCGGCCGGATGGACGATGTCTTAAACGTCTCAGGACACCGCTTAGGCACCGCGGAAATTGAAAGCGCGCTGGTCGCGCACCCCGATGTCTCAGAAGCCGCGGTGGTTGGGTTTGAACACGAGATCAAGGGTGAGGGCATTTATGCTTATGTGACCTTAACCGCCGGTGTCGATCCGAAAGACGAGGACACCGCGATGCTTTCCAACTGGGTCAGAGAGCGCATTGGCCCCATCGCCAAACCCGACTTTATCCAGTTTGCCCCCGCGCTCCCCAAAACGCGCTCTGGAAAAATCATGCGTCGGATTTTAAGAAAGATTGCCGCCAATGAGTTTGACAACTTGGGCGACACATCCACGCTGGCCGATCCGGGGGTGGTGCAACATCTCATTGATGGCCGCCTGAGACGCTAGGCGCGTTTGGGGTCTTTTTTAAGCTTGCTTGAATACTTTGGGGTCGGTGTTGAACACACCGGCCTCATGCTCCTCGAGACTTTCTGCCACCTCGTTAGGGTCCAGAGGTTGGAGCAAATCCAAGAAGCGGCTTGAGCAATGCGCCCAAGAAAATTGTTCGGCATACGCCCGACAGGCATTGGCGTCCATGTCCAAGGCCCGTTCCATGGCCACTGAGAGATTTTCATCCAGCCAGCCGGTTTGACCGTGTTGCACCACATCAATGGGTCCTGGCACTGGATAGGCCGCC
>JAGYMV010000315.1 GCA_018400355.1 Wenzhouxiangella sp. | reverse complement strand
GCCTTACGATGAGATTGAAGGGGCCACAGATAGAATGCCGATCCCTGGATTGGCTGAGAAGAAATATGCTGATGGCACAGGCGCGTCAAATGATCCATTTGTGATTAAGAACTGGCGACATCTTGACAACATCCGCGACGAAACCGACAGCGGTCTTCATTTTCGATTGGATGCCGATCTCGACCAAGACACCGTTGGCTACGCGGATCATGCATCCGCTACTGAGGACAACCCCAATGGGTGGTTACCGATACCCAGCATCGATGAGCTCAGTTTTGATGGCAACGGAAAAACCATCCGTGATTTGGTCATCGAGCGCCCCACCACATCCAACGTGGGCCTATTTGCCGAAATCTCCTCACAAAGCACTGTATCTAATTTGGTCGTTCATGCCATCAAAGTCTCTGGAAAAAACAAGGTCGGCATCTTGGCGGGGATCAACGCCGGCACCATCACCCGAAGCGCCAGCATGGGGGCTGTTCAGTCAAACAATATCCAGCCCGATATCAATAACCCCGTCGATGATGATGCCGGTGGGTTGGTCGGAGAAAACATCGGCCTGATTGCCGAGAGTTACTCAACGGCTCAAGTCATTGGTGTTGAAGATGGATTGAATATCGGTGGGCTGGTGGGCCTGAACAGAGGAGACATTGAAGATGCGTACGCCACCGGCAACGTGGATGGGCCAGGCGGCCTAGGTGGGCTCGTTGGCCAAAACGGCACCGGCTCTGGCACCACAGGCTCTATTGCAAGAAGTTATGCCACAGGCAGGATCAATGGGGGCGATCAAAGCAATGGTGTAGCGGGCTTGGTGGGCAATGAAACAACCAATGCGGGTGATGACGACGCCACTGATATCGCGCCCGACAGTTTTTGGGATGTGCAAACAACTGGGCAAACAGACCCAGGTGATGAGAACACCACATTCCCCTCCCCGGGTGTTGGAAAAACCACCGCTGAGATGAAATCCATCGCCACCTACACCACAGATCTTGATCCTTCGGGTTGGCATTTCACTACCGTGTGGGACATCGTCAACATCACCCAAGGCGATGACACCATCGTCTCTTATCCCTTCCTTCGAAACAATCCACAAAGCCCCGAACCCGGCAGAGATTATTTAGAAGACTTTGAGCCCACCAACCCAGGCGCTGGCACAGACAATGATCCTTATCGGATCACCACTTGGCGGCATTTGGCCAACATCGCCAGACACCCCGATGCCGTCTTTA
>JAGYMV010000314.1 GCA_018400355.1 Wenzhouxiangella sp. | reverse complement strand
GATGCGCACAGAATTGGAATAGACGATGCCATTTAAGGACAACACCGCCACCTCGGTGGTGCCACCACCGATGTCTAAGACCATCGAACCGCGCGCTTCATGAATGGGAATGCCGGCGCCAATGGCCGCGGCCATTGGTTCTTCGATCAAAAAGACCTCACGGGCACCCGCGCCTTCGGCCGATTCTTTGATGGCGCGGCGCTCGACTTGTGTCGAAGAACACGGCACACACACCAACACCCTTGGGCTGGGTCGCAAAAAACGCGACTCGTGGACTTTGCGAATGAAATGCTGAAGCATCTGTTCGGTCATATCAAAATCGGCGATCACGCCGTCTTTCAATGGCCGAGTGGTGCGAATGTTGCCAGGCGTCCGGCCCAGCATCTTCTTGGCCTCAGCCCCCACAGCCGCCACCGATTGCGGGCCACCAGGGCCTCTTTCCATGCGGACGGCCACCACCGATGGCTCATTTAAGACAATACCCTGACCACGCACAAACACCAGCGTGTTGGCTGTACCCAGATCGATGGATAGATCGTTGGAAAACAATCCCCGCAAATGTTTGAACATGTTCGTTTATCCGCCTGTATTTATTAATTAAGGCCCTCTGAAGTTATTGTATACCCTACAGGGTACAATGCAATAAACCCATTCAAAGTAAAGTCGAGGCAATTCATGGCGGTGATGATTTGTGGTTCACTGGCTTTTGACACGATCATGGTCTTTCCAGAACGGTTCAAAGACCACATCCTTCCAGACAAGACCCACATGCTCAATGTGGCTTTTTTGGTGCCTGAGTTGCACCGCAACTTCGGTGGTTGTGCGGGCAACATCGCCTACACCTTAAAAAAGCTCGGTGGTGAGCCCATCCCCATGGCCACAGTGGGCGCGGACTTTGCCCAATACCGTGAATACCTAGAAAGACTCGGCATCAACCAAGACTTTGTCTCCACCATCGAAGCCGAGTGGACCGCACAGGCGTTCATCACCACCGACTTAGATGACAACCAAATCACCGCTTTTCACCCCGGCGCGATGAGTGAGAACCACCGCCAAGTGGTGCCCACCGACCGTGGCATTCGCTATGGCTCTATTTCGCCCGACAGCAAGCAGGCGATGATGGATCACTCTGACCAGTTTGCCCAAGCCGGCATCCCACATCTGTTCGATCCCGGTCAGGGCTTGCCCATGTTCAATGGCGATGAATTGCTCGGCATGATCAAAAATGCCACCT
>JAGYMV010000313.1 GCA_018400355.1 Wenzhouxiangella sp. | reverse complement strand
AAATCCACATCCAAGCAAGCTTAGAGGCGTGTGAGTCGCGAGATCCCAAAGGGTTATACAAACGCGCGCGTGCCGGTGAGATCAAGCACTTTACTGGGATTGATTCGCCGTATGAGCCGCCTATTAATCCAGAACTGGTGCTGGATACTGAGGCCTTATCGATTGAGCAGTGTGTCGATGAGTTGATTCGGTTCTTGAAGGGTTTGGATATTTTGAAGTGAGCGAGTTGATTGCTCTCACTCTCACTCTCACTCTCACCCGACTTCTGCACTCTCTCGGTGACGCTTGTGGGCTTCGGCTTGTAAGCGCTCATGAATCCAGACTTTGATCAGAGATTGACGCGTGACGCCAATGCGTCTGGCCTCCATATCCAACTCGTCGACAATGGCACTCGGGAAGTCGACATTGATCCGTTTGGTGATTTGATTGATGCGCCGAGCAGTCGACAAATCCAGATAGTCAATCATATCTTCCTGGCCATCATCAAACTTTTTATCGAACTCTTCAGGTTCCATACCATTGAATCTCCTGTGCTCTGGCTCGTCTCACAGAAATCAGTCGGATACAGTTGGCCCGATAAGTCACCACTGCGGTCCAATGCGTTGAGCCAATTCGACCGATGAGCATAGATCGGGCCTCCCTCTTCACGGATCTGCCTGCAATTTCCATCAAAGCTGGGTCATCCCAAAGCGCTTGGGCAGCGACAAAGTCAATGCCGTGCTTTTGCAGGTTGCTATGGCTCTTGTTAACGTCAAAGACAAACTTCATAGTGAGTATAAATTATTTATAAACTACTCACAAGGGCATCGGATGAAACAGTCTGTTCGTGTCAGAAATCGCACGCCTCAGCGCATCGAATACAGGTGTGGAATAATCAGAAATTCACCAGCAATCAGGAAAGAGCACCGTTGAGCAACATCGCCGAAGCATTAAGCCTCCAAGCCGCCCGTCAAGGGGATGCGGTGGCCTTGATCATCCCGAAAAAACAAACCACCACAGGCTGGGTGGATGAGCGGCTGACCTACCGTGAGCTCAATGACCAAGTCGAAGCGCTGGCGCGAGGCTTGGTGGTCAAAGGATTTTCTAAAGGCACTCGGGTGGCCTTGATGGTCCCACCCTCGCCGATGTTTTTTATTTCCTTCTTTGCGTTGATGCGTGCAGGCTGTGTGCCGATCTTGATCGATCCAGGCATTGGTCTCAAACCCTTAAAACAATGCCTGGCAGAAGCCGAGCCCGA
>JAGYMV010000312.1 GCA_018400355.1 Wenzhouxiangella sp. | reverse complement strand
GCGTCCAGCAACAATTCGGGTTGGACTTAGATCAAGCCGATCAAGCCTCTTTGCTCGATTTGTTGCCAAAGACACAGCGACCCGATGCCATCCGTGGCCATTGGTCCAAGGCAGAGTTGATCGATTACCTCTTCGCCACTGGGGTGCAAGCGCATTTTTCGCCCGAGGCCATCACCGTGGTCTATGACTATCCAGCCAGCCAAGCGGCTTTGGCCGAGCTGTGTCCCGATGGCCAACACGCCAAACGCTTTGAGGTCTTTATTGGTCCCATTGAGTTGGCCAATGGCTATCAAGAACTGACCGACCCGCAAGAACAACGCGCGCGCTTTGTGGCCGATCAACGCGCACGTAAGCAACAGGGGTTGGCGGTTGGCCCCACAGACCAACGTCTCTTAGACGCACTTGAAAACAAAATGCCGGCGTGTTCTGGCGTGGCCTTGGGCGTGGACCGGCTGATCATGGTGGTGTTGGGGCTGGATGCGATTTGTGAGACACTGACCTTTGGTATTCATGATTCTTTGGCGCCAAACAATGACCCCTAACGCTCAGGCCAAATGAACCAACTGCCCCCAAACGCGATGCTTGTCCGCTGGTTTAATGCTCTGGGCATTCCCCACGACTACGGCCAGCGCCGCCAACTCAGTCTGTGCGAAGAATCCAAAACATTGGTGCCCATCGGTCACGATGTGTTTGAAAGACCCCAGTCGATGGCGCCGGTGGCGGCCAGTGCTTGGCAGATGATGCAAACCAGTGCCGAACAAGATGGCGTGGTGTTGCAAGTGGTCTCTGCGTTTAGAAGCATTGAATATCAGGCGCTTTTGATTCAGAAAAAACTCGACAAGGGCCAGTTGATTGAAGAGATTTTAAAGGTCTCGGCCGCGCCTGGATTCAGTGAGCACCACACAGGGCAAGCCTTGGATCTCACCACCCCAGATTGTCCACCTCTGGAACAAGGGTTTGCCGAGACCGACGCCTATCGTTGGCTTAAATCAAACGCGCTGGAATTTGGATTTGTGGAGAGCTTTGGCAAGAACAACCCACATGGCCTGATCTGGGAGCCATGGCATTGGTGTTATCGACCTTTCTTA
This sequence comes from Wenzhouxiangella sp., assembly GCA_018400355.1. Classification (GTDB taxonomy): domain Bacteria; phylum Pseudomonadota; class Gammaproteobacteria; order Xanthomonadales; family Wenzhouxiangellaceae; genus Wenzhouxiangella. The sequence goes on along the minus strand of JAGYMV010000312.1, from coordinate 149 downwards.
ATCTCAGCATAAGCATCGAGTGCGCGCTGACGCTGCGCTTTTAAATCAATGCCCTCATCGGGCAGATGCACTGTCTTTTTGTCACTGGCTTGCCGCTCAGGGCACCAGCGTTTGACATATTCACCCATCGGATCAAACTTCTCGCCCTG
>JAGYMV010000311.1 GCA_018400355.1 Wenzhouxiangella sp. | reverse complement strand
CACTCTCAAATCGATTCACTTGGTGTTTGAGCCGAACATTTCCAATAAATCGGAAGGCATGAATCAGGTCTTCTGCATCGTGTTCGTTCATCATCCCCAGATCGGCGGCTTGTTTGATGCGCGCCTCAGTCGAGACTTCAGTCAAGCCACTTTCTAGTGCGCGCACACGAGCCAAATCCACAATAGGCAAGACCCCGCGTTTTTTTAAGTTAATCCCTTTGCCACTCTGGGCTTCTACAATCTCTGCGCGCGTCTCTTGCAGGAATTGCCGAAACAGCCCCAAGGCTGGGGTGTGCTTCATCGACTCTGCTGCCAAAAAGCGCAGGAAAATGTGTGCCTCTTGTGCGCGCGCCAAGACCGATTGTTGCAGTGTCTGACCCAGTGTCAGATCGCCTGCGATGGGGCGTTGATCAAAAAATATGGAGCAGTGCATCACCGATTCTGGCTCGGGTTCGCGCATCCATTGGTCAAAGGTCTTTTGCCACTGTGCCAAGCCCATGCGCCACTGGCCCATGGCCATCACGCCGCCATTGCAATACACATAGCCACACGCGTTGAGGCCATCACAAACATAAGTGGCCAAGGATTTGAAATACGCAGCGGCGGCCTCATCCGGGGTCTCTGCTAGGACCAACCCATTGTCTTGATCAGTGATGAGGCCTTGCTCCATTCTGGCCTGTGAGCCAAAAGCCAGCCAACACCACGCCATCGGCGCTGGGCCCAGTTCAACTTCTGCCAAGGCCAACAAGCGCTTGGTGGCGGCGTCTGTGATGAGCGAAGCGATCCGACCAAGCTCGTTGACCTCGCTGCCCATCTGGGCCATGTGAGCCAAAACGCTTGGGGCAAGCTGGGCGAGCTTGGCGACCTCATCAACTGTGTTGGCCCGTTGAATGTCGCGCGCCAAACGCAGTGGGTGCGGCGCCTGCACCCGAAACAGATCACCCGCGCTGACCACGCCTTTGAGTTCAAGGCCCTCGTCGACCACCGGCAGATGGTGGATGCCCGCTTCCATCATGCGCTCCATCGCATCGTCAATGCGATCCTCTTCTGAGATGGTCATGGGCTCGGTGGTCATGATCTCAGCGACGGGCGTATCGGGGTCGAGTCCGGTGGCCAGCACCCGCGTTCTGAGATCGCGGTCGGTGACAATGCCCAAAAGTCCTTCGGGGCCGACCAAGGGCAGGCAGCTGATGTGGTGCCTTGCCATGCGTTCGGCACAGGCCTGAATGGTCTGATCG
>JAGYMV010000310.1 GCA_018400355.1 Wenzhouxiangella sp. | reverse complement strand
CGGGCCCAATCGATGCCTCCGTGACTTTTGATGCCGAAGCCATCGCCGATGCCCCCACCCAAGTCCGCCTCAGTGGCCAAACCGGCCCGCTGGTTGCGGGCACGGATCGCACCTTCACCCTTGAGGTGTTGGATGCCTTTGATAATGTGGTCTCTAAAGACGCCAACCGTGTTCTAACACTGGCCCAAACACAAGGCGCCGGACGCTTTATTGGTCTTGCACCGGTCTCAATCACCAACGGCACAGGCACCGTCACGCTCACCGGTGACCGGGTGGGCAATCTCACTTTGGAAGCCAGCAGTGCGGGTCTGCAAAGTGATGCCATCACACTGAGCATCACCCCGGGGCCGGCGGCTTCATTGGTCATTGGTGTGGCGCCCCAGTTGGGCCAAGAGAACGCTGTCTTAGCCGTCCAACCCGTCATCGAAATTCAAGACGGGCAGGGCAACCGCAACCCCACCGATGGCGTTGTGGTCAGCGCAAGCCTTGAGGCGCCCCCTGGCGATGAGCCCGGGGTGTTGACGGGTACCACCACCCAAACCGCTGTGAATGGCTTGGTGAGTTTTTCGGATTTGAGTGTGGCAGAGCTCGGAGAGGGGCCCTACAGACTGACCTTCACGGCACCGGGCTTGGTCGCTGCCACCAGCGCGCCCTTGCAAGCTGAACGCTACGCGCTATTGGTGTTTGATGGCACCGGCTCTGGATTGTATGGCGCCAATGAGCGGGTGGAAGTGGCCGCCGACCCGGCACCCGATGGGCAGTATTTTTCTGGCTGGTTGGGCGATCCTGACATTGAGCGTTTGGACAATGTGAACTTGCCCAACACCACCGTGACCATGCCCGAGGGAGAACTGGGCTTGGTCGCCGATTATGCCGACATCGGTGCAGTCTCCTATGCCTTGAGCGTGAGCAACGGCCAAGGCAGTGGCTCGTATTTGCCAGGCCAATGGGTTCAAGTGAGCACCATTGCCCCAGCCGGGCAACGGTTTGTGGCCTGGAGTGGAACGGGCGTGGATTATTTAAGTCAGCCCAGCCAGCCCGCATCGGGATTGTTTATGCCCGCCATGAATGTCGATCTAACGCCCAACTTTGCACCGATGCCAGCCGATGCTGAGCGCTTTACTTTGAGTGTGGGCAACGGCCAAGGCAGCGGTGAGTTTCAGGCCGGTGAGGTGGTGGCCATCGTCGAGCACAAGGATGCCTCCGAGACCGAGCGGGCCGTGCGCGAGTGCAATACCGGCAT
>JAGYMV010000031.1 GCA_018400355.1 Wenzhouxiangella sp. | reverse complement strand
CGCGCCCTTGCCATGGATGCGGTCCAAAAGGCCAACAGCGGCCACCCAGGCATGCCCATGGGCATGGCAGACATTGCAGAAGTCCTCTACAACGACCATCTCAAACACAACCCCGCCAACCCCAACTGGTGGGACCGAGACCGCTTTGTGGTCTCCAATGGCCATGGCTCGATGCTGCTGTATGCCGCCTTGCACCTGAGTGGCTACGCGCTGTCCATGGACGATATTAAGAATTTTCGTCAATTCCACTCACCCACCCCAGGCCACCCAGAATATGGCGAAGCGCCCGGCGTGGAGACCACCACGGGCCCATTGGGCCAGGGTTTGGCCAACGCAGTGGGCTTGGCGCTCGCTGAGAAACTATTGGCGGCCCGCTTCAATACGCCCGCCCGATCGATTGTGGACCACCACACTTGGGTGTTCGCGGGTGACGGGTGTTTGATGGAGGGGGTGTCTCATGAAGCCTGTTCGTTGGCTGGCACTTGGGGGTTGGGTAAGCTGATTGTGTTTTATGACGACAACAACATCTCCATCGATGGAGAGGTCGGTGGTTGGTTCAGCGACGACACCCCCGCCCGGTTTAGAGCCTATGGCTGGCAGGTGCTTGAGGCCGTCGATGGGCACGATGCTGAGGCCATTGACCGCGCGATTCAAGCCGCCAAAGCCAATACTGACCAGCCCACGTTGATTTGCTGCAAGACCGTCATTGGTTTTGGCTCGCCCAACAAACAAGGCACCGCGGCCACCCACGGCGCCCCCTTGGGTGATGAGGAAATTGCCAAAGCCCGCGAAGAACTCAACTGGCCACACGCGCCCTTTGAGATCCCAGAAGAGATCAAACAAGGCTGGGATGCGCGCACCAAAGGCGCCGAAGCCGAGGCCGCTTGGCAGACCCGTTTCGATGCCTACTCTGAAGCAGAGCCTGAGCGTGCGGCTGAGTTTGTTCGTCGCCTCGAGGGCCGTTTGCCGGAGGACTTTGATGGTTTGATGCAACAGGCCATAGAGGCCATTCAAACCGATGATTCGGGGGTGGCCACCCGCAAAGCCTCTGAAATGGCGCTGGAGGTCATTGGCCCCCATTTGCCGGAGCTCTTGGGTGGTTCGGCCGATTTGACCGGATCCAACAACACGTTTTGGTCGGGCAGCATCGACATCACCAAAGATTGGGCTAAGGGCAATTACATCTATTACGGGGTCCGCGAGTTTGGCATGACCGCCATCGCCAATGGCTTGAACTTGCACGGCGGATTCATCGCCTACACCGGAACGTTTTTGGTGTTTTCAGACTACGCCCGAAACGCGGTCCGCATGTCGGCCCTGATTCCGGCCAAGACCATTCATGTCTACACCCACGATTCCATTGGCTTGGGCGAAGATGGGCCGACCCACCAGCCCATCGAACACGTCTCCTCATTGCGACTGATTCCCAAGCTCTCAGTCTGGCGACCAGCCGACAAAACAGAGACATTGGTTGCCTGGGCCGCGGCGGTCAAAGAACCCGGCACCCCATCGGCACTGATTCTGACCCGCCAAGGCCTGAAGCACCAAGCCCGTGATGCCCAACAAATGGCCGCGATCGAGCGGGGCGGTTATGTGTTGCGCCAAGCGAGCAACGCCAAGGCCATTTTGATGGCCACCGGTTCTGAGGTGGCATTGGCCATGGAAGTGGCTGCGCGATTGGGGGATGAGGGCATTCCCGTCAGCGTGGTGTCCATGCCCAATCCAGAACGCTTCAAACAGCAGCCCGCGAGTCATCAAGATGCGGTATTGCCGCCCTCAGGCCCGATTCGGGTCGCCATTGAGGCCGGGTCAAGCGCGTATTGGCACCAGTGGGTCGGCCCATCGGGTGCGGTGATTGGGATCGATGCGTTTGGTGCCTCAGCCCCGGCCGATGTCTTGTTCAAAGCCTATGGGCTGGATGTGGACTCAGTGACCCAGCGCGTGCGCGCCCTGATCTGACTCTCCAATGGGTCAGATGCGTTGACTTCTGACCCCGCTGGGAACCCAAAATGACCCCGATGGGTCCCTCCAAGGCAGGCATTTGGGCTAGTCCTTGTCGGGCTGGCGCAGTACAATGTTGGGTGTCTTTCAATTAAAACCCAAGCGGGGAGTGAGTCGCATGCCTATTAAAGTCGCCATCAATGGTTACGGTCGGATTGGACGCAATGTGTTGCGCGCGTTGTATGAATCTGGGCGCGAAAAAGACATCCAAGTGGTGGCCATCAACGACCTTGGGGACACCCAAACCAATGCCCACCTGACCCAATACGACACCGCGCATGGCCGGTTCAACGCCGATGTCTCAGTGTCGGGGCAGCATTTGGTTGTCAATGGCGACTCCATCGCTTGTTTTGCCGAGCGTGACCCCGCCCAACTGCCTTGGGGTGAGTTGGGTGTTGATGTCGTGCTTGAGTGCACTGGATTTTTTGCCTCCAAAGACAAAGCGTCTGCGCATTTGGCCGCGGGTGCGAAAAAAGTGCTGATTTCGGCGCCAGCGGGCAAAGATTTGCCCACAGTTGTTTATGGCGTGAATCATGATGTGATCACCAAAGAGGATCATGTGGTGTCAAACGCCTCTTGCACCACCAACTGTTTGGCGCCATTGGTCAAGCCGATTCATGAGGCGGTTGGGCTGGAGTCTGGTTTGATGACCACGATTCATGCCTACACCAATGATCAGGTGTTGACCGACGTGTATCACACAGACTTGCGCCGGGCACGGTCTGCCACCATGAGCCAAATCCCCACCAAAACAGGGGCGGCTGCTGCCGTTGGTTTGGTCTTGCCCGAACTCGATGGCAAGCTCGATGGTTTTGCCATGCGCGTGCCCACCATCAATGTGTCGGTGGTGGATTTGACGTTCATCGCGGGTCGAGACACCACAGTTGAAGAAATCAATGGCATCGTTCAAAAAGCAAGCCAAGGTGAGATGACAGGCATTTTGGCTTATAACGAAGCGCCTCTGGTCTCGGTTGATTTCAATCACAACCCGCATTCATCGGTGTTTGATGCCACCTTGACCAAAGTCTCCGGTGGCCGTTTGGTCAAAGTGCTCTCATGGTATGACAACGAATGGGGCTTTTCTAACCGCATGCTCGATACGGCCAGCGTCTTAGGCAAGCTCGTCTGAGAAACAATTTAAGTGCTGAGTGGCCTTGATCCACTCAGCATGCTCAATCGACGCGGGCCGGTGGTTTTTTAAGTCTGAGCCGCCAGTGTACGAAATGATTTTTGAGTCGCGTCTTTATTTAGTCACGAAGAACGATCACACTTGCTTAGTGTCAGAGACAAATGATGAAAACCTTAGATCAAATAGACATCAACCACAAACGGGTCCTCATTCGTTCTGATCTCAATGTCCCCATCGTCAATGGTGTGGTCACCTCCAAAGCCCGGATTGAAGCCAGCCTGGCGACTTTTCAGCAAGCGCTCAGCCAAGGCGGGTCTGTGATGGTGATGTCACACCTTGGACGCCCCACCGAAGGCCAGCCCAACGCGGCCGAGTCATTGGCGCCAGTGGCTCAGTGCCTAGGCGAGCTGATGGGACGCAAAGTGCGTTTGATCGAAGATTGGATCGATGGCGTGTCCTTAGATGAAGGCGAGTTGGTGCTTTTGGAAAATGTGCGGTTCTTGAAAGGTGAGACCGCCAACGACGATGCGCTGGCGAAAAAAATGGCGGCTTTGGCCGATGTGGTGGTGATGGATGCATTCGCCACAGCGCATCGCGCCCAAGCCTCCACTGAGGGCGTGATTCGGCATGCCCAAACCGCTTGTGCGGGGCCTTTGTTGGCAGCCGAAATCAAAGCGCTTGATCAGGCCTTAGACAATCCAGCGCGCCCCATGGTCGCGATTGTCGGTGGCTCCAAAGTCTCCAGCAAACTCAGCGTTCTCGAAGCGTTGATTGAGAAAGTCGACCAATTGATTGTCGGGGGCGGCATCGCCAATACATTTTTAGCGGCGGCGGGTCACCGCATCGGTGCCTCCTTGCATGAGCCCGATCTCGTGCCAACCGCCAAGCAACTGATGCAACAGGCCAAAGACAAAGGCGCTGAGATCCCGTTGCCTGTGGATGTGGTCACCGCCACCCGTTTCCACCAAGAGGCCCATCCGTCCTTGCGCGATGTGGAGCGCGTCCACAACGATGAAATGATTCTAGACATTGGCCCCGATACAGCCAAGCAATTGACTGAGATTGTTGCAGGCGCGGGGACCGTCCTTTGGAATGGGCCAGTGGGCGTATTTGAGTTCGATGCCTTTGGTGCCGGCACGCGCGCCATTGCCAAGGCGGTTGCCCGTTGTGAGGGTTTCACTTTGGCTGGGGGCGGTGACACGATTGCTGCCATTGAAAAGTTTGGGGTGGCCGACCAGGTCGATTACATCTCAACAGCCGGTGGTGCCTTTTTGGAATATGTTGAGGGCAAGCCGTTGCCCGCTTTGCAGGCGCTCAATGAATCAAACTAAACCCCCAGTGGCTGTCATGGCCCGTCGCACCAAGATCGTGGCCACGTTGGGCCCGGCCACCGATGACCCAGACACCTTGGAGCGTTTGATAAAAGCCGGCTGCGATGTTGTTCGGGTCAATTTCTCTCATGGCGACCCAGACACACACGCCCGTCGCATCAAGATGGTCCGAGCAGCCGCGCGCGAGCTCGATACCGACATTGCCGTGCTCGCTGACTTGGCGGGTCCCAAAATTCGGATTGATCATTTTCGTGAAGGCTCGGTGCATCTCCAGCAAGGGCAAGCATTTGCCCTCTACGCCGAAGACAATCCACCAGTGGGAGATCTCACGGGCGTTGGGGTGAGTTATTTGGGCTTGCCCCAGGATGTCAACATCGGCAGTGAGTTGATGCTGGACGATGGCTTAATTGTGCTTCGAGTCGAGGGCATTGATGGGTCTCGAATCGATTGTTCAGTCGCCACAGGGGGTGTGTTGTCCGATCGCAAAGGCCTCAATCTTCGAGGCGGTGGGTTATCCATCCCAGGGCTGGCCGACAGTGACAAAGCCGATATTGAACGGGCCGCTGAATGGCAGGTCGATTTTTTGGCGGTGTCCTTCCCTCGCAACGCCGATGACATTGAACACGCACGTCACCTACTGCGCCAAGCCGGTGGGCAGGCCTCCATCGTTGCCAAGATCGAGCGGCACGAAGCGATCGATAACTTGGAAAGCGTGGTCGAGGCCTCGGATGTGGTGCTGGTCGCGCGCGGTGATTTGGGCGTGGAGATTGATGAAGCGGAACTGCCTGGCTTGCAAAAACGCATCATTAAAACGGCCTTAGAACACAACCGAGCCGTGATCACCGCCACCCAGATGATGCAATCGATGGTGGAGAGCCCCATCCCCACCCGAGCAGAAGTCTTGGATGTGGCCAACGCTGTGATTGATGGCACCGATGCGGTCATGCTGTCGGCAGAATCGGCCGTGGGCAAGCACCCCGTGAAAGTGATTGAGGCGATGAGCCGCATTTGCCAAGGGGCAGAGCGACACGTTGAGGCGCATGTTCCATCCAGACTTTTAAATGTGCGCGCCGAGCGCATTGACCAGGCCGTTGCGATGGCGGCCATGATGACGGCCAACAATTTGCCTGTGAAAGCGATTATTGCTTTGACCGAATCGGGTTCAACGGCCCAATGGCTGAGCCGAGTGCGATCGCCTGCACCCATCATTGCACTGAGCCCCAACCGCGCGAGCTTGCGTCGCACGCATTTGTTTCAGCACGTCAAACCGCTGTTTTTCCCACCACTGGATCACGATGGCGAAACAGCCGCCAGTGTGGCCAGACGCGCGTTGGCGCACGTGCGTGACGCGGGTTTGGTGGCGCCGGGTGATCGCGTGTTGATGACTTTGGGCGATCAATACGGTGCACCAGGCCAAACCAACACACTCAAAATCATGATTGTGGAGTCCCCGTTACAATAGGACCATGAGGTGTGGCGCGTTTGCTTCGACCATTGATTCATTGAAACTGTTTTATCCAACCCAAACATTTATCCAATCTAAAAAGAGGGATTGACGCATGACCGATCATTTTCAACAACTCGCCGATACCGCCATGGCGCTCGTGGCACCAGGCAAAGGCATCTTGGCCATTGATGAGTCCAGTGGCACCATCAAAAAACGCTTCGATGGCGTTGGTATTGAAAACACCGAAGAAAACCGCTTGGACTATCGCTCTATGATGCTCACCACGGAAGGTTTGGGTGATTACATTTCAGGCGCAATCTTGTTTGATGAGACCATTCGCCAAGTGATGCCTGATGGCACACCTTTGGTCAAGGTGATGGAACAAGCTGGCATCATTCCAGGCATCAAAGTCGATGCTGGCGCCAAAGATCTGGCCGGATTCCCCGGTGAGAAGGTGACCGAGGGCTTGGATGGGTTGCGCGAACGTTTGGCCGAGTACGCCAAACTCGGGGCTCGGTTTGCCAAATGGCGGGCGGTGATCACCATCGGTGATGACATCCCATCGAGAGGGTGCATTGATGCCAACGCACACGCCTTGGCGCGCTACGCTGCGCTTTGCCAAGAAGCTGGCATTGTGCCGATCGTTGAGCCCGAGGTCTTGATGGATGGTGATCACGACCTAGACACATCATTCGATGTCACCGAGGCGACCCAGAAAGCGCTTTTTGCTGCGCTCTACGAGCAAAACGTCATGTTAGAAGGCACCATCTTGAAAGCGTCTATGGTGATTTCAGGGTCCGAAGCCAAAGAGCGTGCGGGTGTTGAACACGTGGCTGAAGCCACCGTGGATTGCCTATTGAATGCCGTGCCTGCCGCCACCGCTGGTGTGGTGTTCTTATCGGGTGGTCAAGGCGATGTGGAAGCCACCGCGCATTTGGATGCCATGAACAAAATGGGTGAGATGCCTTGGCCTGTGTCTTTTTCATACGGCCGAGCATTGCAAGCGGAAGCATTGGCCAAATGGGCCGAAGACCCGAAAGGCAACCGCGCCCAAGCGCAAGAAATTCTGTTGCACCGTTCGCGCATGAACGGCATGGCCTCACTGGGGGAGTGGAGCGAGGAACACGAATCCCAGTGATTGCGGTATGACCGATAAAGCCAAAGAGCAAGCACTTGAGTATCACCGGCTGCCTTTGCCGGGCAAGTTCAAGATCTCGCCCACCAAAGCACTGACCACGGCCAAGGATCTTTCCTTGGCCTACTCACCTGGTGTGGCGGCAGCCAGCGAAGCGATTCATGCCAACCCAGACATGGCCCGTGAACTGACCGTTCGTGGCAACTTGGTGGGTGTGATCACCAACGGCACCGCGGTGCTGGGCTTGGGTGATATCGGTCCATTGGCCGCCAAGCCGGTGATGGAAGGCAAAGGGGTATTGTTTAAAAAGTTTGCTGGCATCGATGTCTTTGATATTGAGATCGATGAAAAAGACCCCGACAAATTAATCGACATCATCGCCTCTTTGGCCCCAACTTTTGGTGGCATCAACCTAGAAGACATCAAAGCCCCTGAGTGCTTCCAAGTGGAGGCCGCGCTCAAAGAACGATTGGACATTCCCGTGTTCCATGAT
>JAGYMV010000309.1 GCA_018400355.1 Wenzhouxiangella sp. | reverse complement strand
ACTGAGGCTCAAAAGGCAATTCCAAATAGGCCAATAGCCTGTTGACCTGTCCTTCGAGGTCTGCCACCACCGATTCATAGTCCACCCGAAGGATTTCATTGGGGTAGACGGCATCCCAGTGGGCCATCAAGTCGACATAGTCTCGATAATATCGCCCCATGTCTTCTAGCCCATATGAAAACTCTTGGCCCTCAGCAAAGAGCTGCTTAAAACCACTAAAGCAACACGCCATCGGGTGTCGTCTGGCATCAATGATCTTGGCGTTGGGCAACATCGTTTTAATCAGGCCAATGTGGCGAAAATTGTTGGGCATTTTGTCGGTAAAAAATGGCGCACCCGCCCGGTGAATCTGCGTTTCTTTGATGTACTGCTCGCCAAGCGCTGCGATCCCCTCAGGTTCTAGATCTTCAATAACCGCTGGGTATTTCGGTGCTTCGTTGACCAATTGCCGCCCATTTAAGCGGTGCACCGTGGCCAGAACGTTGGGAAGCTCCAAGGTGCCGTCGATTTGGCTGTGCGAGGCCAATATTTGCTCGATCAATGTCGACCCTGCCCGCGGCAAGCCCACAATAAAGATCGGATCGGGGGCATCATGCCCCAGGCCTTGCAACGTTTGGACTTTCTTAGGCGTGAAAAAGTCTTTTTGTCTCTGAAAATCGGCCTGCATGCGGTCGGCGCTGTATCGAACCTCGGCTTTTTTCAGCGCATTGCCTTGGTCGTAGTGCTCAAATGAATGCGCATAGGCCTCGCGGTCTTCATAGGCTTTACCCAATGCAAAGTGCAAGTGGTAGCGATCGATGGGGCTGGCGTTTTCTAAGGCCAGCTCGCTCTGCATGCACTCGATCTCTGCCTCATCGAATCGATGGGTCTTCATGTTGGCCAAAGACCACCACGCATCACCAAAATGGGGGCGTGCTTTGGCCGATGCCTGATACGCCTCAATGGCTTTGGCCTGCTGGCCGATGGTTTTGAGTGCATGCCCCCGTTGGATGTGGATGTGGGCTGGGTTGGGGCTGATGGGAAGCAAAGCATCTAAGACGCTCAAAGCCTCCTCATACCGGCCGATGGCGGCGCATTGGTTGGCATAAGCCATTTCGGCTGCCAAATTATTGGGCAGACGACGGCGAAGCTCCAGTGCTTGCTCATGGGCTTTTTGAAACTTCTGGCGCTTGTGAAGCACTTTGACATAGTCCAAACGCGCCAGATCAAAGCCAGGCTCAAATTCCAACGCGCTTTCCAACAAG
>JAGYMV010000308.1 GCA_018400355.1 Wenzhouxiangella sp. | reverse complement strand
AACTTTGATGGTGTTGGCGATCAAAACCACCAACACGACGACAACGGTCGTTATGAAATATAAAAAATCGAGGTTCATACCAAACTCCTAAAACGTGCGTGATGCCAGCGTGGCTGGCTTTCTAAAAAGATTCTCGTTGTACTTGTTGGGTCGTTTGTTGTGTCGCAGGCTGTGTTGCATATCATGGAGCTGACGATGGCGACCGGGTTGTGACTTTTAAAGTCAGTCCATCAATGCCAATGACTTCAGCAAACTCACCCACTTCCAGCCCATCGGGTCCGGTGGCTTGCCAATCCTCACCATCGAGGTGCACTCGGCCATGGCCATTTTCAAAGCGTGTGATCACTTCACAGGCTTGCCCCATCAAGGCCTCGGTGCCACTGACGGTTGGGCGCCTGATCGCGCGGCTCACCAAATAAATCAACATGCCGAACAACAAAGCAGCGCTCAAGCCCATGCCCATCACAAGACCTGTGTTGAGTGCAAAACCAGGCACGCCTGAGTCCATCAAAATCACCGAACCAAAGACCACCGCTGCCACTCCACCAATCCCCAAAATGCCAAACGAGGGCACAAAAAGCTCGACCGCAATCAGCGCAAAGCCCAACAACATCAGCGCCAAGCCCGCGAAATTAATTGGCAGGATTTGGAAAGCATAAAGGGCGAGCAACAAACTGATCCCACCGATCACACCGGGCACCAAAGCGCCTGGGTTGTAGCCTTCCAGCACCAAACCATAGATTCCAACCATCAACAAGATATAAGCCAATGTCGGATTGGTGAGCACGCTCAAAAACTGATTGCGCCAATCGGGCTCAATGACTTCAATCTCAGCGCCGTCCACGGCTATGGTCTCTGTGCCATGGTGCATTTTCACCTCGCGCCCATCAATCGCCGCCAACAATTCGTTGACATCTTCGGCGACCACATCGATCACATTGATGGCCAACGCATCGCTGGCCGTCAAACTCACCGCTTCCCGAACGGCTTGTTCTGCCCACTGGGCATTTCGGCCGTGGCGTTCGGCCAAGCCTTGAATATACGCCACCGCGTCTTCTAAGACTTTTTTCTCGGTGGCGCTACCGCCAGTGGCGGGGGCTGGCTGATTGTCCTCACCACCAGCTGGCCCACTTTGGGCGTCGGGTGTTTGTTCTGAGCCTTCTTCTGTGTCTATTTCAGCGTCTGCCGAGGGCTCTGCTTCCGCGGGCTCATCGGTGTTCTCTTGCAAAGCCTCGGCCAAACGT
>JAGYMV010000307.1 GCA_018400355.1 Wenzhouxiangella sp. | reverse complement strand
TTGAGGCGGATGGCGCTCTGACCATCTTTTCTCAGCTCGTTGAAGCTCGTTGCCGACCAAATGTCACTGGCAACGCCATAGTCTTTGGCCAGCATGTGAGCGGCTGCAATCACCTCTCTTAAAATCGATCCACTGCCCATCAGTTGCACCGTGGCGCCGGCCTCTTTTTCGGGTTGGACGCTTTCGAATAAATACATGCCTTTGCGAATGCCGTCTTCAACACCCGCTGGCATGGCAGGCTGGGTGTAGTTTTCGTTCAACAAAGTGATGTAGTAATACACATCTTCTTTGTCGACATACATGCGCCGCATGCCATCTTGAATGATCACGGCCAGTTCGTAACCAAACGTGGGGTCATAGGTCACACAGTTCGGAATCGTGCCAGCCAACACATGGCTGTGGCCATCTTCGTGCTGCAAGCCCTCGCCGTTCAAAGTCGTCCGGCCTGAGGTGCCACCCATCAAAAAGCCGCGGGCGCGCATGTCGCCTGCCGCCCAAGCCAAGTCGCCAATGCGTTGGAAACCAAACATGGAATAGAAGGTATAAAACGGCACCATCGGTTTGCCATTGGAGGCATAGCTCGTGGCGGCAGCAATCCATGAGCTCATGGAACCGGCCTCGGTGATGCCTTCTTGCAACACTTGGCCTTTTTTGTCTTCTTTGTAATACATCAGCTGATCAGAATCGACCGGCTCATAGAGTTGACCGAAAGGTGCATAGATCCCAATTTGTCTAAACAAGCCCTCCATCCCAAAGGTTCTGGCCTCATCGCAGATGATCGGCACAATGTGTTCTTTGATGGCTTTGTCACGCAACAACACCGCCAAGATTCGGACAAACGCCATGGTGGTGGAGATCTCACGCTCGCCTGAGCCTTTGGTGATGGATTCAAAGGCAGCCAATTCGGGCACATCCAAAGACACATCACTGACCAACCGCTTGGGCATGTGACCGCCCAACGCATCACGTCTGGCTTGCAAGTATTTGACTTCCTCAGAATCAGGCCCTGGGTGGAAGTAAGGCACTTTTTCAATGCCTTCATCGGGTACCGGTACATCAAAACGGTCTCTGAAGTACTTGATGCCATCGGTGTCGAGTTTCTTTAACTGGTGGGTGATGTTTTGCCCCTCACCGGATTGACCCAAGCCGTAACCTTTGATGGTTTTCGCCAAGATCACAGTGGGCTGACCGGTGTGCTCGGTGGCCTCGTGATAAGCGGCGTAGACTTTGTGTGGATCATGGCCACC
>JAGYMV010000306.1 GCA_018400355.1 Wenzhouxiangella sp. | reverse complement strand
TTCCTCTTTGAGATCCCCTCGGGTGTCTAATTGACCTTCGCGTAACGCCTCGAACATGGCCTGTGCTTGGAAGTCTTGTGCGTCAAAGTAGTTGTCTAGCTTGGCATGGACCATGGCCAATGTGGCCGCACTTTCGATATTGGGTGAGGCATCGTATAGGCTCTCAGCGCTTTCCAATGCACCGGCCAACGCATCAGAAGATACATCTAAGACACTGGCTTGCAGGCGCACACGGGCCATGAGGACATCGGCATCGGTGCCATCGCTTTGCTCGTCTAGCGCATTCAAGAGCCGATCGGCGGCCGCATAATTGCCCTGCCCCATCAACGCCACGGCGTGCCAGTAGCGGAGTCGGTATTGCGTTTCTTGGGACTCGGCCTCTTGCGCCAGCACCCGAAAAGTCTCGGCGGCTTGGTCGAATTGACCATTGGCCAACGCCACAAACGCCAAGCCCTCGTTGCCCCGAGCATCTTCTGGCGCCAACTCCACCAAGCGTTGATAGGCCACCATCGCAGCATCCAAGCGTCCCAGCAACTCCTCGGTTTGGGCCAGATAAAACCAGGCATCGGGCTCATTGGGTTGCAGTTCAATCAACTTCAAAAAGGCCTCTCGGGCTTCTTCTAACAGGCCTTCTCTGGCCAGCACTTCGCCATAATTGGTCACAATCAATGGATCATTCGGTGCCAATGTCAGGGCTTGAACCAACAGGCCACGCGCGGTGGCCAAGTCGCCTTGCTCGGCCGCATCCAGCGCCGCTTCTTGATAGAACTGTGGGCTTCTCGACAGATCCCTGACCCGATCCATTACCGGATCCAAAAAGGGCACGTCTCGATCCCCCATCTCACCCATGACCGCACGGGCTTCATCCACCAAGCCCGCACCCCGGTACGCCAACCCCAAAGGTTGGTACAAACGCGTGGCCGCTGGTTGCAGGGCGAGTGCTTGTTGTAGAAACTCAATGGCTTGTTCAAAGTCTTGTGCTTGTAAGGCCAGTTCGCCTAAGCCCGCGAGTGCCGCGGCCGATTCTGGGTCCAGTTGCAGCACGCGCTCAAAGCCATCTCGAGCCTGATCCAGCGCGCCTTGTGATGCCGACAAGCGGGCGCGCCGAATCAAACTGGCTCGGTCCCACGGATCCAGCAACAGGGCTTGATCCAAATAAGTGGCTGCCTGGTCCAACAAACCTTGGTCCAGCGCAATCACGGAGAGCAAATAAGGCCAGTCCAATCGCTCGGGCTGCAGGGCTTGGGCATTT
>JAGYMV010000305.1 GCA_018400355.1 Wenzhouxiangella sp. | reverse complement strand
TACGAGCGGTCTGTCGCCAAGTATGACTTGGCTGAGGCCATATTGAACGACATGGACCGGCCTTATGAGCAACGGTCGGTGTATGAGGGGTTTGCTTATGCCTATCAAGCCTTGGGTGAATATGAGCAGGCTTTTGCTGCCTTGATGCGGTTCAATGAGCTCAACTCGCAGGTCTTGAACAAAGAAATTCAGGTGGCGGCTGAGGAAATGCAAACCCGGTACGAGACGCTTTTGAAAGACTCAGAACTGGCGTTGCAGGCCGCCGAAATTCGGGAGCAGGAGCAAACGCTGCAAACGGCGGTGGTTGTGATTGTGGCCTTGTTGGTGATTGTCGGTGGTTTGGTTGGGTTTATGCGCTATCGGAACCAGAAATTCCGGGTGTTGTATCAAAGAAACAAAGAGTTGATGTTGGCCAATGCGCGCGCCAGACAGGCCCGCCAAGCATCGCGTCTGCTACCTGACTCTTCGCCAGGCTCGGTGGCCTTGGATGAGTCGATGCTGGCGCTGATGGATGAGGGGGAGCAAGCGGCGACTGAGCGGATGCAAGCGCTGTATGAGCGTTTGGTGGCTTTGTTTGATGAAGAAAAGATCTACACCCAGCCCGATGTGTCGATTGAGGAGGTGGCCAGTCGCTTGGCCAGCAACCGGACTTATATCTCACAGGCCATCTCTCAGGTGGCGGACATGAGTTTCCGGGGGTTTGTGAACTTCTATCGGGTCAATGAGGCCAGACGGCTACTGCATGAGAGTGAGCGGGCTTGGTCGGCTCAATCACTGGCCACTGAGGTCGGTTATGGCTCGATTTCTTCTTTGTACCGCGCTTTTGACCAACACGTGGGTATGAGCCCTGTGCGCTATGCCGAGGCGATTCGGGCAGAGCGGGAGGGGATGGGGTCTTAAGACACTGAGGTCTTGGCTGGCATGGGCCGGCGCGCTTGTTGGGGTGTTTCTGCCACTGTTTAAATGAGTCACGCTTGAGATGAGCCACCTTTGGGTGGCTTTTTTGTGCCCGGTGTTGGGTCGTGGCCGGCAGTGGGGTGCCCGCCGTTGTCTGCGGGGGGGTGGCCTCTTTTTGTTGTTTTGCTAAGAATTTGTGGTTTTGGGAAGAGGTTTTGTGATTTTGAGAAGATGTTTTGTGGGGATGACAGACTTTGAATGGCTTTGATTGGAATACTGAACCCAGTTTGGTTTGGGGTTTTCAATCGAGTGTATTCAAACATGACAAAGTGCTGTGCAAATTCTAAGGGCGCTGGCG
>JAGYMV010000304.1 GCA_018400355.1 Wenzhouxiangella sp. | reverse complement strand
AGATGATTTTAGGACGCCGATGTCTGAGACGGAACAGTATTATCAAGCGCTTAAACTGCAGCGCGTGGATGCGGTGATGATACGCCTGCCGGGAACCTCTCATGGGATTGCCAGCCGGCCCTCACGCTTGATTGCAAAGATCGACAATATTTTGGCGTGGTTTGAGCGTTATCAACCCAACGAGTGAATAGAGTCATCAGCCCCAAACGTCGGGGCTGGTGATCTGCTACCTGGTCACCGTCTGGTCAATCCAGCACCACTGGGCTCACCCATTGGGCTCGTCAGGCTCGCTGCCCCCATCGAATCTCACTCGGTGACCAATATGCTTTAATTTGACTTCTTGGTCCCCGACCTTGGGCATCCGCTCTTGAACGGCTCGGTTTTCAACCAAGCGCTCAGCCCCTTCACTCAAGTGATCAAACACCGCCTTGTAACTGTCGGTCATGCGATTAATGAGCTCGGCGGTCTCTACGAAGTGTTGATTGACCTCTTCCCGAAAACGTTGATGGGTCTCCTCTAACGCCTCCACCGACCGACCCGCCTTCTTGGCTTGATGAGCCCGCCACAGCCCCCATAACGCGACGATCGTCGCACCAAACAACCAGCCAACACCCAAACCCATCCAGAAACTGCCCCAACTCTCCATCAATGCACACCATTTAATTTGGATTTATTTGCCTTTGAAAAATCATATCAAGATTTATCGGTTCGCTGTGCCCAGATTGGATACACTGATGCCCTGACAAAGAACCCAAGACTCTGCCATAGGCTTGCCATGACCCAAGATCCCCAAGCAATCCCCATTGATCTCAAAGCACTCATTGGGGATGAACCCATGGAAGTCATCGAGCATGATGGGATTCGTTATCACATCCTAGGCACGGCGCATGTTTCCCAAAAAAGTGCTGAAGTCGTGACTGCTTTGATCGAAACAGATGCTTTTGATGCGGTGGCCGTTGAATTATGTGAACCACGGTTTCAGGCACTGACCAAGCAACAAGGCTACCAAGAGATGGATCTATTCGCCGTTTTGCGTCAGGGCAAAGCCGGCATGATGATGGCCTCATTAGCACTTTCGGCCTATCAACGTCGCATTGCTGAGCAGTTTGGGATCGAACCGGGTGCGGAGATGAAAGCCGGCATTGAATCGGCCGAAAAAATTGGAAAACCAGTTTGGCTAATTGACCGAGAGATTGGCATCACTCTAAAACGTGCCAGTGCTCACTTGGGTTGGTGGGGCCGCTGGGTCATGCTCAATGGCCTGTTC
>JAGYMV010000303.1 GCA_018400355.1 Wenzhouxiangella sp. | reverse complement strand
CCACTGATGCCATCTCACAGGCCACACCACTCGATCGACTCCGCTCGGGCCTTCTCGATGGACAAACGCTCTCTGAGATTCAGGCGGATCCATTGTTTGGCGCTTTCGGCAGCAGCGGTTGGGAATGGCTCGCGCTGGCCTATCTGTTGGGTGGGCTTTATTTGATCCAACAACGCATCATCACCTGGCATGTGCCCTTGGCTGTGCTGTTGGGCACCATCGTTCTCACCCTCCCGGGTTGGTTGATGGACCCCGATTTGTTTCGCTCACCGCTACAACAATTGGCGGCTGGGTCTTTGGTGATGTGCGCATTTTTCATCGCCACCGATCCGGTGTCTGGCTCGAGCACCCCGCGCGGCAAAATTGTTTTTTCTGTTGGTGTGGTGGTGCTGACCTTGGTGATTCGTGCCTGGGGTGGTTTCCCAGATGGTGTGGCGTTTGCGGTCTTGCTGATGAATATGTTTGTGCCATTGATTGACCGCTACACCACACCGAGAATATTCGGCCACCCAGAAAACAAACGCCTCACCAGAAAGCAGGCGGATCCGCCATGATCCAAACGCTTTTGAAAACACTCTTGCTGACCTTGGTATTTGCTGGCGCGTTATCGGGTGTTCATCGCCTCACATCAGAACGCATCGATGAGCAAAAACAAAATCATGTGGCCAAGCAACTCGCTTCAATCTTGCCACCGGGTTATTTTGAGCCGCCGCTTTATCCAATCACCGAGCCACTCATGATTCCTGGCACAAACCACATCGCCACGGTGCACCTGGCTTATCAAAATGAACAACCCCGTGCGGCACTGCTGGACTGGACCACCCCCGATGGCTACAGTGGTGACATTCGTTTGTTGCTCGCCCTAAAGCCCGATGGCGAGGTGATCGCCGTGCGGGTGTTGGACCACCGAGAAACGCCTGGACTCGGTGATGCCATTGAGCACAACAAAAGCGATTGGATCCAGCAGTTTGAAGGCACATCCATCAACACACCAGCACCCAATGGCTGGCAAGCCGACCGCTTGGGCGGTGAGTTTGATACGATCTCTTCGGCCACCATCACATCGAGTGCTGTGATTGAGGCCATCGCATCGGCACTGCGTGCTTATGATCGAGAAAGAAAAACACTTTGGGAACAAGGCGCTGGCCACAGGCAAACCATCGATGACTAACCCCAGTCCAAAGCACATCTGGCGTCAAGGCCTCTGGGACAACAACCCAGGCCTGGTGCAACTGCTCGGCTTGTGCCCATTGTTGGCGGTCACCACCAA
>JAGYMV010000302.1 GCA_018400355.1 Wenzhouxiangella sp. | reverse complement strand
GTGCATGGGTAGGCTCTAGCGCCACAATGGTTTCAAGATCAAAGCGAAAGGCGTCACCAATTTCTGGCAGTGCTTGGGCTTCCGATGGGTAATTGCTGTAAGCCACCACACCGACCAAGGCACTGCCCGCGCCACTGGCAAAGGCAAGTTCTGTTAAATGCGGTGCCAAGGTGATCAGTCTTTGGTTGGATTCGGCATGGGCCACGCCCACACCCCACAGTCCAAACATCAGCAACAGTGTCGTCATCCAGCCGGTGCGCCCAATCATCTCAAGCTCAGATCTGATAGGCATAGGTGAGTGTGGCAGTCAGCACCAGCCACAACAAAATCATCAATGGAAGGCCCACGCGGACAAAGTCGTTGAACTTATAACCCCCGGCATTCATGACCAATAAGTTGGTCTGATAGGCCATGGGCGTGGCAAAGCTTAAGTTGGCACCAAACAACACCGCCAGCACAAATGGCTCAGCGGGCAACATCAATTGTTGCGCGACCGAAATGGCAATCGGGGTGCCAATCACCGCCGCTGCGTTGTTGGAGACCACATTGGTCAGAGCGGCCATGGCCAACATCAAAAAGCCCAAAATCACAAAGCCTGGGGCGCCAAAGCTGATGGACAAAAAGGCTTGCGCCAGCCAGTCGGCACCACCGGTGCGCATCAAAGCCATGCCCAAGGCCAAACTGGCCACAATGATCATGATCACTTGGACCGACAGAGCACCCATGGCTTCTTGCCAGGTGAGGGTGCGTGTCACCAACAAGGCCAACACGCCCAACACGGCACTGATGGCGATGGGTAAGACGCCCAAGGCTGCGGCCAAAATCACCGCCGCCATGATGCCAAGGGCCATCGGCGCCTTGGCGGTTTTGGGCAAATCAACGCCGCCATCCAACACCAAAAAATCGCCCCCTTCTTTGAGTGTGTTGAGATCCTTGGGGCCTGACTGGACCAACAACACATCCCCCGATTTCAAGACGGTGTTGTCCACACCAGTGGCG
The DNA here is from genome assembly GCA_018400355.1 of Wenzhouxiangella sp. Classification (GTDB taxonomy): domain Bacteria; phylum Pseudomonadota; class Gammaproteobacteria; order Xanthomonadales; family Wenzhouxiangellaceae; genus Wenzhouxiangella. The sequence goes on along the minus strand of JAGYMV010000302.1, from coordinate 271 downwards.
CGGGTTTCGTCTTCACGGTCAAAGCGGTGTAGGGCCAATAGACGGAGCTTGTAGCGCGACAACAAACGCGCTTGGCCGATGCGCACGCCCAACAGTTTGGAGTTGGGTGTGATGGCGACCTCGGCAATGACTTGGTTTTGTTTGGCATAGTCAAGGGGGTTGGCTTCATCCACCTCGATGTCACCGGAGAACAACTTACCACCCAACAGGTGAGCAAACTCGCGCAAATTGTCTTGCGTGTTGGTGGTGGTGATGCGGTCCCCAGCGGTCA
>JAGYMV010000301.1 GCA_018400355.1 Wenzhouxiangella sp. | reverse complement strand
CACAGCTGGCCAGAGAGCGTCGGGAAGCGGCCAGACGGGAGGCAGAGGCCCAGCAAAAAGCCGAAGCCGAGGCCCGAGAGCGGGAATTGGCGGAGATTCGGGCACAGCGTGAGGCGGCTCAGCGTGCCCGCGAAGAACAAGAGAGACAGTTGGCGCAGTTGGCCGAAGATCGGCTGGCCAAAGAGGAAGAGCGCCGCGAACGCGAAGCGGCCGAGCGCCTGCGCTTGGCCAATGAGCAAGCCCAAGCCGATGCGCGACGAGCGACTTTGCGGGAAGAGTATATACTCACCATTCAAGAGCTGATTCGACGCAATTGGACTCGGCCGCCGACCACCGCCGTTGGCATGAACTGCACAGTGAAGGTCTTCCAAATACCCGGTGGGGAGATCATCAGTTCGGAGTTGGTCTCACCGTGCAACGCAGATCAAGCCACCCGGCGATCAATTGAAACGGCCATCAACCGAGTCACCGCTTTGCCCTATAGAGGATATGAGAGTGTTTTCGAAAGAGAAATTGAGTTTGGTTTCCGCTATGACGGTCAGTGAGAGGCGTCTATCTCTTAGGCAGATAACGGTCTTGGCCATCGTGGCTTTGGTGATGTGGCTTCCCATGCTCGCCTCGGCCCAGCTTCGCATTGAGATTGTCGATGGTGTGGAAGGTGCGATCCCCATAGCTGTGGTGCCATTTGACTGGCAGTCTCAGGCGCCGGTGCCAGAGACGGGTGTGGCGGACATTGTTGGTGCCAACCTGGCGCGGACCGGTTTGTTCGAATCGCTGCCCAATGATCAAATGATCGAACGCCCCTCGTCTCCAACAGCCGTTGGGTTTGGTGCTTGGCGCTTGGTTGGTGTGGATTATGTGGTGGTTGGTCGAGTCATCGATGCCCCCAATGGACCGGGCCAAGAAATTGAGTACCACTTATTAGATGTCAATACTGAGAGAAGCCTGTTGTCGCAGGCGATGCCAGCAAGGCCCGGTGATCTGCGCTTCGCTTCGCACCGCGTGGCCGATGCCTTGTATGAGGCGCTGATGGGTGTGCCGGGTGCCTTCGCCACCCGCATCGCTTATGTGGTGGTCCAAAATGTCGGCACAGACAGCGAGGTGTTTGAGCTGATCATCGCCGATGCCGACGGATTCAACCCGCAGGCGGTGGTCAGAAACTCAGAACCCATTATGTCGCCCTCGTGGTCGCCCGATGGGCGCCAAATTGCCTATGTGTCCTTTGCCACGGGCCGGTCGAATGTGATCGTCCAGGACCTGTTCACTGGGCAAAACCGGGTG
>JAGYMV010000300.1 GCA_018400355.1 Wenzhouxiangella sp. | reverse complement strand
TTGTTCAATGTCCTGTCTGTCACAAGCGCATCTCATCGCTGGCGAAAGTGTGCCCACATTGCGATTTGGCTTTGGGTGAAATGACGCCCGAGCGGCGATTAGAGGTTGCTCAGAGAAAGCGTCAGCGCCACCTAAAGCGCGCCAAGTCGCTCTCACTGCTGGCTTTGGTGCTGGCGTTTTCTGGTGCGCTGATCTGGTGGTTTGGTGGGGGTCAGGGGTGGCAATGGCCGCCACCGATGATCAGCGTGGTGTTGTTGGTCTTGGGGATGGCCTTCTATCTAATTGGCCGTGGTTGGTTGCTGTGGCTTTATTTGACCCGTTCCACCGTCAAACGCTTGTTGTAGCCTTTGACTTGTAGCCGCCAACGATCAAATAAGCCGCGGCGAATCACCACCTCAGGGTTGTTGCTGGAACGCACCGCATAAATGTTGGTTTCGGCTTGACGCCAAACCATGCCATTTTCAAGTTCAAACACCGTCTCGCCATCCCAGCCTTCGAAGGTGCCAACCAAGCGGGACGTGATCACACTGGTGTCGTTTTCATCGTCTGCAAAGACATCGGCAATTCTTTCTCTGAACCCACGTTGGTCTTGAGGCTCTTCGCGGTTCTTCGTGGCTTCGGCGACCTCGCGCTCAATCACTTCGGCTTGCTCGTTGTTCAACCAAGCATTCAAAGCTTCCAACTCGGCGCGAGTGAGTTTGTTGATGCCCGTGGCTTGCCGTTCGGCTGTGCTCATGCGCTCTTGAATGGGCGCCTCGTCATCTTGTGCAAGCGCGGTGCCAACCAAGCTCGATGCGATCACAAAAGCCATCGCTGGGAAAGAAAAGAAACGCTGAGTCATATGATTAGAGGTCTTGTTTGTAACGAACATAGGGGATGCGTCCATAGATGTCTCGAACCCCCTCGTCGGTGCGGTTGTCTGCAGCAGAACCTGAAGCCGAGGCCCCTTGGTCCAGCACATTGCTCACACCAATACTAAAAGAAGAATTGCCAGGCTGCCATGAAAACTCCAGATCAAACCCACTGGGTGGAGCGCTGATCGTTTGGTCGCCCAATTGACCCAAACGGATCGGCTGGTCGACGTAGCGGCCCAATAAGTCCCCCCGGAAATTGCCACGCTGCCACGCCAAATTGAGCTGCGCTGCATTCGTGATTTGGTCATCAAACCGACCAGCAGCTGCCCACTCTCTGGGATCGCCCAGATCCATTAAGCTGCTGCGTTGGCGATAGCGGGCCAATTGCAATCCAAGCAAGAAATCACCGACCCGTTCGACTTCAATACCGAAGC
>JAGYMV010000030.1 GCA_018400355.1 Wenzhouxiangella sp. | reverse complement strand
CTATGGCCCCGCACCCAAGCCGAGTATTCTAGCACCAAAGCCGCTTGTGTCAAAACAACTTTGTGCCATTTTGTTTGCAAAACCCCCCACCCACGTTCTCAGATCAGATCTGTTACGGCATAAAGTCCTGCAGGGCGTTTAATGAGCTTGGCTGCCGCCACAACAGCACCATGGGCAAACACACGCCGGTCTGTGGCCTCATGCCGAAGCGTGAGTGATTCGTCCAAACCCGAAAACACCACTTCGTGTGTGCCCACCACATCCCCTTCGCGAATGGACTCATGGGTGATGGGGTGTTGACTGACCTTCTCAATGGCCGCTTGCAAAGACTTGGCCGTACCCGAGGGCGAATCCAACTTGTGAATGTGGTGGGTTTCTTTGATGTGGACACCGAATTCGGGCAAGTGCTTGGCCGCCAGCGCCACGAGACGGGCCAGCACGTTTGCGCCCACGCTAAAATTACTCGCCTGACAAATGGCAATGTGCTCACCTGCTTGGATGATCTGAGCTTGGGTGGACTCGCTCAATGCGGTCGTGCCAATCACCAAAGGCAGCTGATGATCAAGCGCAAAGGCGACAACGCCAGGCGTTTGACTGTGATGCGACACATCGATGATCACCTGCCCGATGGCTTGCCCAGAAAACCCGGTGGCTCGGTCATACCGAGCGACCACCCTCATGTTATTCGTTGCCTCCAAAACATCTTCGATGGCGCGACCAAACTGCCCATTGGCCCCACTGAGCATCACATCCATTGGCTCTGAAGTATCTTTTCGCTGGATTGAGTCAACCATCACAACCTCTACTGTGCGCCGTCTGCCGATTCGATGGCCAGAGGGTTTATGGAATCCAAAAACTGCCCAAAATAGGCGGCGGTTTCTTCGGGTGATTCCTCCATCGGTATGTGGCCCAAGCCAGCATAAACTTTCAGCTCGGCATTCGGCAACACGCTGGCCAATGTCTGGCCCACATCGAGAGGGATCCAGCTGTCTTGATCACCCCAAACAATGAGGATGGGAAGATTCAGATCATAAGCCGGCACGGGATCACCCAATGCCGGGACGTTCGATGTCAGACGACGTGTCCGATCAAATCGTTTAATGAAGGCCTCTCGGTTGCCTGGCCGCCGCAAAAGGTCTTGGTAGCGGGCGACTTGAGCCTCACCCACCAACTCTGGGTGACCGTAGACATCTTTGAGCGCGTAGCGGACCAAAAAAGCTGGCGTGATTTGGGCCAACAACGCACGCGCCAGCGGTTGCCGCAGTGCTTGCGCCACGATGGAATCCCCCCGCTCTTGGGCTTGCCTGGCCTCGACAGTCGCCTGCTGAGCCTCATAGTCGGCCTGACTCAAGCGAACACGCCCACCATTTAAAAGCCCCAATGCGATCACCGACTGGGGCTTGTGTTGGGCATAGGCCAAGGCATACCCAGCCCCCAAAGAGTTACCGGCCACCACCCACTCATTGATGTCGAAGTGCTCACGTATGGACTCTAAGATATTGAGGGTGGAAGCCAGGGAGTAGTCGTGGTTGGGATGCGGTCCGGTGAGACCAAACCCTGGAAGATCCAAGCTGATGATTCGGTATTGGTCTCCAAGCTCAGCCACCCAACCCTCCCATGTGTGGAGAGAGGCAAAGGTGCCGTGTAACAGCAAGACAGGCAATCCCTCTGGATTGCCTTGATCGCGCACGTGTATAGAAAAACCCCCCACATCGACCCACTGGCTTTGCTCGTTGGTGTAGCGCTCAATCAAAGGCTCAAGATCGAGGTCGGGCCGGACCAGAGAAACCACCAAGGCCATCACCAGGCCCACAGAAATGGCCAAGGAGAGACCCAGACGGATGACCCAACGCATCATAGCCCCATGCGGTCAAAAAAGCCTTTGACCTTGTCCGCCCAGCCTTGTGATTCGGGGTGGTGCCCACTGCCCTCGCCAGACAATGCCTGAAACTCCTCAAGCAAGTTTCTTTGTTCGCGTGTGAGTTTGACCGGGGTTTCAACCGCCACGCGGCACAATAGATCTCCAGTGCTTCTGGACCGAACCGACTGCACACCCTTGCCACGAAGTCTGAACAATTTGCCACTTTGTGTGCCCGCGGGCACTTTTAAGACCACCGAGCCATTTAAGGTAGGCACTTTCAACTCCCCACCCAAAGCAGCGGTGGTCATCGGGATAGGCACCTCACAAAACAGGTCATCGCCCTCGCGTTGAAACAATGGGTGGGGCTGGACGATGATATCGACATACAAATCACCCGATGGACCCCCCTGGCCCCCGGCTGCACCCTCGCCACTGAGTCGAATCCGGTCGCCTGTATCCACCCCAGCAGGGATCTTCACTTCCAGTGTGCGCGTCTCTCTGACTTGGCCCGAGCCATTGCAATCAAGGCAAGGGTCTTTAATGGTCCGTCCACTGCCACCGCAGTTGGGACAGGTTTGTTGCACAGAAAAGATGCCCTGTTGCATGCGCACTTTGGCCTTGCCTATCGCAGGCTACAGACTTGGTGCTCGCCAGAAGACGAGCCAGTGCCATTGCAGGTTTGACAAGCGCCCAGCGTGGGGATCTGGATCTCTTTGATAATGCTCGTACGGTATTCTCTAATTCAATGTCGAGCTCATAGCGAAGATCTTGCCCGCGTCTGGACTCTTGTCTTTGACGCCCCGCCCGCCACCAAAAATGTCGCCGAAGATGTCGCCAAAAATATCATTGATGTCGCCAAAGTCCGCCAGGGCCACCACCACCGGCCCCAGACACGCCCGCCTCACCAAAACGGTCATAGGTGGCCCGCTTTTCAGGATCTTTTAAAACTTCATAGGCTTTTGGATTTCTTTGAATCGATCTTGCGCTGAGTCGTCCCTGTTCCGGTCGTACAACCGCTGGTTTAGACGTCGATAGGCTTTTTTAGATCCGCCGCTGACACATCGCGCGACACACCCAACACTTCATAATAGTCTGATGCCATAGAAACCTCGAATCGTATAAACAACAGCCGCCCCCCAGCAACCACTGGGAGACGGCTTCAATCAAACAACGGTCACAACATCAATTATTTGTTGTTTTCATCGACCTCAGTGAACTCAGCATCCACCACATCATCGGCAGCCTCTGCCGCGCTACCTGCCTGCTCACCGCCTTCTCCAGCAGCGCCCGCTTCGGCCTGCGCCTTCTCAGCGGCTTTTTGATAGAGCGCGGCACCGGCCTGTTGTAGCTCATTGACAGCCGCTTCAATCGCGTCTTTGTCATCGCCTTTGATGGCCTCATCTACTTTAGCGAGTGAGGCCTCAATTTGCGACTTGGTCTCATCATCGATGGCATCGCCATGTTCACTCAATGAGGTGCGGGTGGCGTGCGCCACCCCATCGGCACTGTTTCTGGCTGTGACCAGCTCATTGAATTTCTTATCTTCCTCGCGATGGGCCTCTGCATCCTGAACCATTTTCTCGATTTCTTCCTCGGAAAGCCCAGAACCCGCCTTGATTTCGATGCGTTGCTCACGCCCAGTGGCCTTGTCTTTGGCAGACACATGCAAGATGCCGTTGGCGTCAATATCGAAGGTCACCTCAATTTGGGGCATGCCTCTGGGGGCCGCGGGAATGCCAGTCAGGTCAAATCGACCGAGCGACTTGTTGGCGGCTGCTTGCTCGCGTTCGCCTTGCAACACATGCACAGTCACCGCGCTTTGGTTGTCATCGGCGGTTGAGAACACCTGTGATGCCTTGGTTGGGATGGTGGTGTTTTTCTCAATCAGCTTAGTGAATACACCGCCCAGCGTTTCAATGCCCAACGACAGTGGTGTCACGTCCAGCAACAAGACATCTTTGACATCACCCGCCATCACGCCACCTTGAATGGCTGCACCCATGGCAACCGCTTCATCTGGGTTGACGTCTTTGCGCGCTTCGCGACCAAAAAACTCGGTCACCGCACTCTGAACTTTGGGCATGCGTGTCTGACCGCCGACCAAAATGACCTCGTTGATCTCATTGACCGATAAACCAGCATCTTTAAGGGCTGTTTTGCACGGCTCAATCGAACGCTTGATCAGGTCCTCGACCAATGACTCCAACTTCGAACGGGTGACTTTAACAACCAAGTGTTTTGGGCCCGAGGCATCGGCGGTGATGTAGGGCAAATTCACTTCTGTCTGTTCTGCTGAAGAGAGTTCAATTTTCGCGCGCTCTGCGGCTTCACGCAGTCGCTGCAACGCCAATGGATCGTTGTGGAGATCCACGCCTTGCTCTTTTTTGAATTCATCAGCCAAGTAGTTGATCAGACGAATATCAAAATCCTCACCGCCCAAGAATGTATCGCCATTGGTGGCCAAGACCTCAAATTGCTTCTCACCGTCGACATCGGCAATTTCAATGATTGAAATATCGAACGTGCCACCACCCAAATCATAGACGGCCACGGTGCGGTCGGCACCTTGTTTGTCTAGACCATAAGCAAGCGCTGCTGCGGTGGGCTCATTGATGATGCGCCGAACTTCTAAGCCTGCAATTTTGCCGGCGTCCTTGGTGGCTTGGCGCTGTGAGTCATTGAAATAGGCAGGCACTGTAATCACCGCTTCGGTGACTGGCTCGCCCAAATAATCCTCAGCGGTCTTTTTCATTTTCATCAAGACACGGGCTGAGATCTCTGGTGGCGCCATTTTCTTGCCATCGACTTCGACCCAGGCATCGCCATTGTCGGCCTCGATGATGGTGTATGGCACCAAACCTTTGTCTTTTTGCACCACGTCTTCTTTGAACTTACGCCCAATCAGTCGCTTGACCGCATACAACGTGCGGTTTGGGTTGGTCACTGCTTGGCGCTTGGCTGGTTGCCCCACCAAGACTTCGTCATCTTTTGTGAACGCCACCGTCGATGGCGTGGTGCGATCGCCCTCAGCGTTTTCGATGACGCGGGTTTTGCCGCCTTCCATCACAGCCACACAAGAGTTGGTGGTTCCTAAGTCGATACCGATGATTTTGCTCATAGTTAATCAGTCCTATCTGAATCCAATTCGATGCTTAATCAGTTGGGGGCGATGGGCGCGCATTTCAACGCCCAAGCCAGATGTTTATTTATCTCAGCGTCTGTATCACTCAATATCCAATCAGCTCGCCTCGCTACTGATCACGACACGCGCTGGTCTGAGCAAGCGGTCATTGAGGCGGTAGCCTTTTTGCAAGACCATCAATATGGTGTCAGGCGCCACTTCGGCATTGGGCTGGGCGCTCATCGCCTCATGCCATTCCGGATCAAAGACCTCACCCACTGGATCGATCAGAGCCAAACCGTGTCGCTCTAGGGTTTGCAGCAGCAGTTTGCGGGTCAAAGCCAGCCCTTCATCAGCGGCCCCTTCCCCACCCGTGGCCTCCAGCCCTTGGTCCAAACCATCAATCACGGGCAACAGATCTTTGAAAATGCCTTCAAACATGAACTTACGGGCTTTCTCGAGCTCTCGTTGGGTGCGTTTTTCCAAATTGTCCATTTCGGCTCGAGTCCGAAGCAACGCCTCACGAAGCTCGGCCAATTGGTCGACTTCATCCCCAGCGACCTCGACACCCTCTTGGTGGTCTTGTTCTGGCTCCAATTCCACCTCAGGGGCCGGTGCTTCTTGGTCTTTTTGCTTGTTTTGTTCGTCACTCATGGTGTCTTGGCCTTAAAATTTGCTGTCCTAAGGCGGGATATGGGGTCCTGTGTCGACAAATACAAGCCATGCGATGATTTGTTTGCACGACCCAAGCCCAAAGTGCTACTTTAAAACCACCTGAGAGACTGAGCTGACTGGCATGCTGCGCGCCCTCACCATCAAGCATTTTGCGATCATTGATCAAGCCGAACTGGAGCTGGAACCCGGCTTTTGCGTGATCACCGGGGAAACAGGGGCCGGTAAGTCCATCCTGGTTGACGCCTTGTCTTTATTGATCGGCCAACGGGCGGATGCCGGCGTGGTGGCCAAGGGTCAAAACAAAGCCGACCTTTCGGCCTATTTTGAGTTGACTCAGGCATCGCCAGCACTCAAATGGCTCCAATCCAATGCCATGGCAGAAGAAGACCAAACCGTGGTCATTCGGCGCACCATTCAAGCCACTGGTGGCTCGCGTGCTTGGATCAATGGTCACCCAGCCAGCGCCTCTCAGCTCAAAGACTTAGGCGCCATGCTCATAGAAATTCATGGGCAACACGCCCATCAGCAACTCTCGAAGACAGAACACCAGCGACAACTCGTTGATACCCAATGCCCAAAAAAATTGATTGATGCGGTGGTCCAGGCACATCGGCTCTGGCACGAGGCCAAACTCTCGCTGGAGCAGTTTGAGGCCGACATGGGCGATCCATCACAACTCGATCTGCTGACTTTCCAAGTCAAAGAGCTTGAGGAACTCGCGCTCGAAGCCGGTGAGTTTGTGGCGCTAGAGGCCGAACAAGAACGCCTGCAACGACAAGACGAGATTCAATTGGCCATTCAATCGGCTGCCGCTTCTCTGGACCAGGACGATGGCACCAGTGCGCGGCGCCTTTTACTCCAAGCCAGCCAAGCCATTGCGCCGATCACCGAACTGGATCCGCGCTTGGCCAATGTGGCCACATTACTTGAAGAAGCGGTGATCAATCTGAGCGAGGCGCGGTCTGAGTTGGAACAGCTGGCCACAGAGCCAGATCAAGACCCAGAACGCTTGAGTGTGATCAACACACGAATGACCCTGGCTCTGGATCTGGCGAGAAAGCATCGCGTCCGCCCTGAGGAGTTGCCGGCCCTCGCCGATTCTTTGGCAAGTCGCTTGGAAAAGATCCAAGACCAAGACCAGCAACGCGCCTTGTTAACAAATGCCATCAAAACCACGGAGGCCGAATGGCAACGGGCCGCGGGCGCACTGAGTCAGGCCAGAAGGAGCGCGGCCAAGGCCTTGTCTGCCTCGGTCACCAAAGCACTGAGTACTTTGGGTATGGCGCATGCCACCTTAGAAATCCACATCAATCCCAACACCGACCGATCACCCAGCCCCAAAGGCTTTGATGAGGTCGCCATTGCCTTCAGCGCCAACCCCGGCCAGCCACCACAGCCCTTATCCAAAGTGGCCTCGGGTGGTGAGCTCTCACGCATTAGTCTGGCGCTCACCTTGGCCGCCGGCTCTGATGCCTACCCCATGACGCGCGTCTTCGATGAAGTGGATGCGGGCATTGGTGGAGAGACAGCCCATGCCGTGGGTGATTTTCTTGCCCGAGTGGGCAAGGCCAATCCAGAGCGCAGCCAAGCTTTGTGTGTGACCCATTTGGCGCAAGTGGCGGCACGCGCCAACCATCAGTTCCAGGTCAACAAAACCCAAACCAACCAAACAAACGATAAAAAGACCGCGATTGAAATTCGCTTATTGAGCCACGACGACCGAGAAACTGAAATTGCACGCATGTTGGGTGATGCGCATTCAAAAACGAGCCTCGCCCATGCCCGCGAATTGCTAGAGACCCACCACGTCGCGAACTAAAACGAGTTATTCAGAGCCCCTAAATAAAAAAACGCTCTAGGCGTCGGCTTTTCGCTTAACGTACATCACCAGCGCGTGGTCGACAATTTCATAGCCATGGGCTTTGGCGATTTCTTCTTGGCGCGCTTCGATGGCTGGATCATAAAACTCAATGACCTCCCCACTTTCAACGCAGACCATGTGGTC
>JAGYMV010000003.1 GCA_018400355.1 Wenzhouxiangella sp. | reverse complement strand
AAACACCCATCGACTCGGTGGAAGCGTTTGACACCGCCCATTACTGCCTAAAAGACTCATTGGCGTGCGCGATGTTGGCCCTGAAGTTTCCGGATTGTGTCAGCCTCTTGGGCCCAGTGGTCCCCGGTGGAGAATTGGCCGGTGGCGTGCCCATTCCAGGCAGAGCCGATGAGCTCGACCCCGTGCAGGCGGCCTTTAACATTGGTGTTTTGATTCGGTATTTGGATTTTAATGACACTTGGCTCGCTGCCGAATGGGGCCACCCCTCAGACAACTTGGGCGCCATTTTGGCCGTGGCCGATTACGTCTCTAAGCAACGAGAAGCCCAAGGGCAGGCGCCATTGCTGCTCTCAGATGTTCTCAAATCAATGATTCAAGCCCATGAAATCCAAGGGGTTTTGGCGCTTAAAAATTCGTTTAATCGGGTCGGCTTGGATCACGTCTTGTTGGTCCGCATCGCCTCGACGGCTGTCATTACCCGCCTTCTCGGCGGCAGTCGTGAGCAAGTGATTGATGCCTTGAGTCAAGCTTGGATTGATGGCGGGGCCTTGAGAACGTATCGGCACGCACCCAACACCGGCCCCAGAAAGAGTTGGGCAGCGGGGGATGCTTGTCGGCGAGCGGTTCAGTTGGCCTTGCTCACCATCGGTGGACAAATGGGTTACCCCTCAGCACTGACCGCCTCAGGTTGGGGTTTTCAGGATGTGTTGTTCAAGGGTCAGACGCTCGAGTTGGAGCGACCTTTGGGCAGTTATGTGATGGAACATGTGTTGTTTAAAATCGCCTTCCCCGCTGAGTTCCATGCTCAAACGGCGGTGGAGTGTGCGCTGGCGCTGCACCCAGAAGTGGCCAATCGTTTGGACGAAATCGAGCGCATCGAGCTCGAAACCCAAGAGGCGGGCGCACGCATCATTGATAAAACAGGACCGCTCAACAACTATGCCGATCGCGACCACTGTTTGCAGTATATGGTGGCGGTGCCTTTGATTTTTGGGTCACTCACTGCTGATTCGTACAGCGATGAGATCGCTTCAGATCCCCGCATCGATGCGTTGCGAGAGAAGATGGTGGTGCGGGAAAATCCTGAGTTCACTGCAGCCTACTTTGATCCAGACCAGCGCGCCATTGGCAATGCCATCCAAATCTTTTTCAAAGACGGTTCCAGTACCGAGCGGGTGGCGGTTGATTTCCCAATCGGGCACCGCCGCCGTCGGGCCGAGGGCATCCCGAAACTCGAGGCCAAGTTTGACCAAGCCGTTGAGGCGCACTTCGATGCCACGCAAGCCGCTTCAATCAAGCAAGCCATGGCCGATCGAGACACGCTCGAAGGCCTGACGGTGCCTGAATTTATGCAGATGTGGGCGGTTAAAGCCTAGCCGGACTGAGGCTGACTGAAAAGACCCAGAAGAGCGAAGCGCTTAGGCGGACTCCTCTGGGGTATTGGGTCAGGCCGCTATTGAAGATCTCATTGCGGGGCCGCCAGGCGGTCTTGGGCCGCCCGCAGCACAAAGCCCACGATCGGAAGATGTGAGTAGAGCGCGCTGGCGCTGTCCCAGTAGTCTTGGTGGACAACCACTTGCCCTTCGGCATTAAACCGCAGGTGGCTGATCCCAATCGAGGTCGATCGAATGGCGTCGTCGCCATCACCGACTTGGAAATACATGGTCCAGCGCACAAACACATCGGGTCCATCTCTGAGCACTTGGTGGATCTCTACCTCGCTGCGATTGAGATTGGCACCGGTCTGTGTCATATAGGCTTTCAGTGCCTGTTTGTCGGTGAAGGTGTGCACCGTGTCGTTAAAAAACAAGGCATCGGCATAGATGGCATCAACGGCGTTTCCCAAGTCTGGGTCTGTTAGGTCTTCATAGGCCATTTCAAACCGCGCCAACCCCTCATCAATGCCCTGTGTGGCACCCAGGTGTGTCTCTAATGCCTCGAGGTATGCATCCACAGCGGTCTTGGCACGCTCTGCCGCCACCTGAGAACCTGAACTGCTACACCCAACCAGAGCCAACACGCTGACGAGAATGAGCGCAGGCCGGCACCATTGGGTCTTGCTCGAATGCTTCTGCATTGAAATGGGCTACCTTTAAACTAAAAGACCAGTCTGGCGGATGGCTGTCAACTCGGAGTGAATGGGTTGGGGGTTCACATGAACCCGACTCAGGACAGGGCACAATGGCCGAATGAACAAAGGATTCTGGGTTAATCACGGGTTGTTCCAAATCAGTTGGCCGGCGTGCGTGGCGGGTGCGGCTTATGGCTGGGGTTGGCCCGGGTTTTTGGTGGTGGGTTTGCTCGCGCTGTGGCAGTTGCATCCCGCCAACCGTCACCCCCTCGATTGGACCATGGTGTGGGTGTGTTTGGGGCTCGGTGTGGTGCTAGACACGCTGTGGATTCAGCTTGGGTTAATCAGTTACGCCATGCCTTGGCCATCGCCCCATGTTGCACCGGCCTGGATCATGTTGCTTTGGTTGGCTTTGGCCCTAGCGATCAACCACTCGTTGCAATTTTTTAAAACCCGCCTGATCTGGGCGGCGGTGTTTGGCGGCATTGGTTCACCGATGTCATACTATGCCGGTTCCAAATTGGGTGCCGCTGAGTGGGTCGCGCCCATGTGGCAAGTGGCTTTGGCGGTGGGGGTGAGCTGGGCCATTTTATTGCCGGCTCTTTTTTGGTTGGGGCGTGCGCGCCACGAACAAGACCCACCTGTGCCTGAACAATTGAGTGAAGAGACATCATGAGTGTGATCGACTGGGTGGAGCGTGGTTGGGTGCCTGATGCGTTGGTGCGATACGGCATTCGTCAGCGACTTAAAAACAAACTCCTGACAGAGAGTGTGTTGGATGTGGAGTCGCAGGGCGGACGCATTCAGGCCTTAATGGATGAATTGGCCCGCTCGCCCATCGCGATTGAGACCGACAAAGCCAATGAACAGCATTATGAAGTCGAGGCGGGCTTTTTTAAAACGGTCCTAGGCCAGCGTTTGAAGTACTCCAGTGGTCTGTGGTCTGAACAGGTTAGAAACCTAGATCAAGCCGAAGAGGCGATGCTAAAGGCCAGCTGCGAGCACGCGAAACTCGAAAATGGGCAGCGGGTGTTGGAATTGGGCTGTGGCTGGGGTTCTTTGTCATTGTGGATGGCGGCTGAATATCCCGATAGCCACATCACGGCTGTGTCCAATTCTGCCTCACAAAAGCAATCCATTGATGCCCGAGCACTGGAGTTGGGATTGCATAACTTGGAAGTGATCACCAGTGATGTCAATGAGTTGGCACTCGATGCGCGGTTCGATCGGGTGGTGTCTGTCGAGATGTTTGAACACGTTAGAAACTATCGGACCTTGATGTCACGGATCGCCGGGTGGTTGAAGCCCGATGGCGTGTTGTTTGTGCATATTTTTTGTCACCGATTTTTGGCCTATCCGTATGAGGTGGCGTCCGATAATGATTGGATGGCGCGGCATTTTTTCAGTGGTGGATTGATGCCAGCGGCCGACACCTTGTTGCATTTCCAAGACGATTTGGCTTTGGAGTCCAGGCGTTTGTACAGCGGTCAGCATTATGCCAAGACACTGCGCGCCTGGCTCGATCGCATGGACGCCAATCGGGCCGCAGTGGATCCCATTTTGCAGCGCGTTTATGGTGATGATTGGAAGGTTTGGGGGGAACGCTGGCGCTTGTTCTTTATGGCCTGTGAAGAGCTTTTTGCTTACGACAATGGCCAAGCTTGGCACGTGGCTCACTATCGCTTTCGTCGCAGATAAGCCATGACCCCTCGGACATGGTTTGCCGCTGGCGGCATCAACACCAAGCTGGTTCGTGTTTTTTTAATCCAAATTCTGGCAATTTCTGTCGCCACGGTTTTGGGTGTTTTTGTCGCCGGCCTCATTGCCGAGCGGGTGTTGGTTAAAGAGGCCTTGAGCGGTGAAGCCGAGCACTTTTGGACCCACTTCGAAAAAGACGCTGCCTTCCCCTTGCCCAATACCAATAACTTGACAGGCTATTTGAGCGTGTCGGGCAATGAGCAGACGCTGCCAGAATGGCTCAGAGGCCACGAGGATGGCTTCTACCGCGTCCACCATTCCCCGGGCTTTGAGCCTTTGGTGTCTGTCTCGAGCCGTGGTGATGCGCGCTTGTTTTTGGTGTTTGATGAGGTCCAAGTGTCTCAGTTGGCCCTGTATTTTGGGCTGGCGCCCTTAACCGCGGTCTTGCTGCTGATTTACTTGCTCACGTGGATCGGTTACGTGATGTCGAGACGGGCCGTTTCGACGATGGTCAAGTTGGCCGATCGGGTCCGGAACTACGATCTCAAAGGCGGCGAATTTGAACCGTTTCAGGCCAATGAGTTTGGTGGGGTTGATGACAGTGAGGCGCTCACGTTGGTCAATGCCTTCAACCAATTCATCACACGCATGGAATCCTCCATGCAACGAGAAAGAAATTTCACCCGCAACGCCAGCCACGAACTGAGAACCCCGTTGGCGGTGGTCAAGGCCAATCTCGATTTGCTCGAACGGTTTGACCAGCCAGACAAAAGACAATCGGTGATTGATCGCATGCGCCGCACCGTCGATGGCATGGAAGATTTGGTGGAGACCTTACTTTTGTTGGCGCGGGATGCCGAGTCGGCCTTAACCACCTCGTCTGTGAGCTTAAATGAGCTATGCAATGAGCTGCTCGATGAGTTGGGCGGTGCGTTGAGTCAGCCGGGCGTGGAATATCGCTTGTCCGCTCAAGGCGAGCTCAAGGTTGAGGCGCCCAAGCGGGTTCTGGCCATTCTTTTTACCAATTTGATCAGAAACGCTATGATGTACACCGACACTGGCTTTGTTGAAGTCATCATTGATCGCCGCGGTGTGGTCGTTAAAGACACGGGCTGTGGCATGGGAGAGGGTGACATTGAACGCATGTTCGAACCGTTTGTCCGAGGGCATGATCGAAGCAATGAAGGCTATGGCCTTGGTTTGGCCATCGTCCGACGTCTGTGCGATCGGTTTGGTTGGGATCTGCGTGCGACCAGCGAAGAGGGTGTGGGCACTGAAATCCACATCGAATTTCCTAGGGCTCAGTATGAGTCGCAGAGATAAAGACAGAGATAACCACCATGTCGAGTTTTAGCTCGCACCCCGTGCGCGCTCGGGCGGGTGCCAACATTGCCCTGATCAAGTATTGGGGTAAGCGTTCCGGTGGTGAGCTGAATTTGCCAGCCACCAGCTCACTGTCTCTGACGCTCGCTGATTTGCAAACCATCACCGAGGTGGGTTTGTCTGCCGACTTGGAGGCCCACCAAGTGGTCTTAAATGATGCGCCGGTTGACGATTTTCGCGTGTGTGCATTCTTAGACCACATTCGGGCTTTGGCGGGGGGCGATGCACCCCACGCCCGAGTGGTCTCAAACAACAATTTTCCAACCGCGGCTGGATTGGCTTCATCGGCCTCTGGGTTTGCTGCGCTGACTTTGGCCGCCACCCGCGCCTATGGGCTTGATGTGAGTGCGGAGGCCTTATCTGCTTTGGCGCGAATGGGCTCAGGGTCAGCGCCTCGGTCTTTGTGGGGGGGCTTTTGTGTGATGCACAAAGGCGTGCAAGAAGATGGTCTGGATGCGGTGGCCGCCCCTCTGCTTGAAGCGAGCCAGTGGCCTTTGGAGGTGGTGATCGCCATTACCGAGCAGGGCGCCAAAAGCGTCTCATCGCGGCAGGGCATGAACCACACAATGGCCACATCGCCGTACTACGGGGCTTGGGTCAGTCACAACGAGGCACAGCTCGAAGCCGCCAAGCAAGCCGTGTTGAGCCAAGACTTTGAGCGTCTGGCCGAATTGAGCGAAGCGAGCGCTTTACAAATGCACGCCTCGGCCATGGCGGCAGAGCCTGGGGTGTTGTACTGGCATGCCGCCACCGTGGCGTGTTTGCATGCCGTTCGAGAATTGCGGGCCACGGGCTGTGGGGTGTTTTTCACTGTCGATGCCGGCCCACAGGTCAAAGCCATTTGTTTGCCGGGCTCATCTTCCCAAGTGGCTGCGACGTTCAGCTCCATCCCTGGGGTATTGGATGTGCGCTTGGCGCAATTGGGCGCTGGGGCGGAGATTCTGTGACTGAATGGCGGGCATCGGCACCCGGCAAACTGGTGGTGGTGGGTGAGTATGCCGTCTTAGAAGGGCATCAAGCATTGGGGCTGGCCATCAATCGACGGGCCCATGCGCGCTTGAGTTTTGATCACCCGGCGCCAAGTCAGTTAAAGCTTGACCCCATCAGCGACCGGCCGATTGATTGGCCGATTGATTGGCCGGGTGATGGGCCAATAGAAGGTAGAGCACTGGGGGGTGGGTCACCCGAGCTGACGCAGGCACTCGATCTGATCTCATCGGTTTGGGCACAGTGGGGGCCCAGCGGTGGCTCGGATTCTTTTTTACTCGAGATCAACACCCGTTCGTTGTTTGATGACCATGGCAGCAAGCTTGGCTTGGGCTCATCTGCCGCGGTGGCGGTGTTGCTGAGCGGTTTGGCGCAACACATCGCGCGAGACTTAGACCCAGACCAGCCCGAGCTTGATTTGCGGGCTTGGCATCATCGGCTTTGGCATTTGCACCAAGGCGGGCAGGGCAGTGGGTTGGACTTGGCCAGTGTGCTGGCCGGTGGTTTGATCGCCTACACCAAACCCAAATCGCTGGAGGCTGGTCACAGCGCACAGGCCCAATGGTCTTCTGTTGCTTGGCCCCAAGGGCTCTATGGGCGTGTGGTTTGGACGGGCGAGAGCGCTTCCACGCCAGACATGCTCGAGGGGTATCGAGCCTGGAAGGCGCGTTCACCCGAGCAATTTGTTGACGTGATGAGCGAACTTGGGCGGTGTGCGGGGCAGGTGATCCATGCGCTCAATCGGGGCGATCTGGATGCCTTCATCGAAGGCTTCACCGACTACGGGGTCAGAATGGGTACAATGGGAGGCTTGATCGAGCGGCCCGTGGTGACAGAGGCCCATGCGGCGCTCGCCCAGCTCGCTGATTCGCACCCAGTGGGCTATAAACCCAGTGGCGCTGGCGGAGGCGACATCGGGTTAATGCTCAGCCAAGACCCAGAGCGCTTGGCGCATTTGGCCGGTGAGATTGAGGCCATGGGCATGACAAGCATCGACCTGGTGGTCGATCCCAATGGCTGGATGTTGGGTGAAGCAGAACAAACATCCGATGAACAGCATCCGCCTGCGGCAAAACGATAAAGGGAGCTTAAATGCCATGACTGGGGACAAATCAAAGCCAACTCAGGCAAGCCAAAGCACCGATCAATCGCGCATTCCTAAGTTTTACAAAATGAGCGTGGCCGAGCGTGTTCGCACCGTGCATCACCACGGCTGGATTGATCAAAGCGATTATCAGACGCTTCAAAGCGGGCGTCACACCCTGTCGGTACAGCTGGCCGACAAAATGATCGAAAACGTCATTGGCGTGATGGGTTTGCCGGTTGGCTTGGGGCTCAATTTTTTAATCAACAACAAAGACTATGTGGTGCCTTTGGTGGTGGAAGAGCCCTCCATTGTAGCGGCCTTGAGCTCAGCGGCAAAGTTGGCGCGCGAGGCTGGTGGGTTTGAGGTTGAAAGCCAGCGCCCAATGTTAATTGGTCAAGTACAAATTGTGGATGTGCCCAACCCGCAAAAAGCCAAGACGGCTTTATTAGAAAAGAAGGATCAGATCTTAAACTTGGCCAACAGCTTGCACCCAAAAATGATTGCGCGCGGTGGTGGGGCCAAAGACGTCGAAGTGCACATCCATCCCTCGCAAGGCCCCGGTGGGGATATGGTGGTGTTGCATTTGATTGTGGACACCTGCGATGCCATGGGCGCCAATCTCGTCAATACCATGTGCGAGGGCGTGGCCTCTTTGGTAGAAACCATTGCCAAGGGTCGTGTCTTTCTTCGAATCTTGTCCAATCTCGCCGACCGGGCTTTGGTGCGTGCCAAAGTCAGAATCCCAACAGCCTTGTTGACCGGCAAGGGTTTTGATGGTGAGCAGGTGCGAGACGGGATTATTGTGGCCAATGATTTTGCGCGCATCGATCCCTACCGAGCAGCCACCCACAACAAGGGCATTATGAATGGCATTGATGCGGTGGCCTTGGCCACTGGCAACGATTGGCGAGCGATTGAGGCGGGTGCTCATGCCTATGCCGCTCGGGGTGGGCGTTACATGGCCTTGACTGAGTGGTCCAAGGCGGACAATGGTGATCTGATTGGGCAGCTGGAGGTTCCAATCAAAGTGGGGACCGTTGGCGGTCCGCTGCAGACCAACCCCACGGTGGCCTTGAACCTTCGTTTGATGAAAACCCAAAGCGCGCGCGAGTTGGCCGAGGTCATGGGTGCGGTGGGATTGGCACAGACCTTCTCGGCACTGCGTGCTTTGGTCACCGAAGGCATTCAGCAAGGCCATATGACCTTGCACGCGCGCTCAGTGGCCACAGCCGCTGGCACGCCACCGGAGCTGTTTGACACCGTGGTGGATCGCCTGGTGGCCTCCGGTGAGATCAAGATTTGGAAGGCACAAGAAATCATCGAAAGTGTCAGGACACAAACACACCCCTCCGTTCGCCTGGGTTCAGAACCAGAGCAAGAGACCATGGAAGGCGAGCCTTTGGGGGCCGGTCACGGCAAGATCATTTTGCTTGGTGAGCACTCGGTGGTGTATGGCCGACGCGCGATTGCAGCGCCTATTCCATTGGCAATCCAAGCGCGCATTGAAGATCGAACCCAAGGGGTGGAATTGATTATTCCGCGCTGGGGCATCGAGCAGCGTCTTGATCTGGCCGCCAAAAATCCGCCGTCGTTTACCCGGTCGATTGCCGGCATGCTCGAGGCGTTGGGGTTAAAAGACCGGGCCTTGCGCATTGAGGTGTTCCCCAATGTGCCGCGCGCCATGGGCTTGGGCGGTTCTGCGGCCCTGGCTGTGGCGGTGATTCGGGCGCTGGATGCGCATTTTGAGTTGGGGCTTGAGGATGAGCGCGTCAATCAATTGGCGTTCGAATGCGAGAAGATTGCCCACGGCACGCCATCGGGTCTCGATAACACGCTGGCTACCTTTGGGGAGTTCATGCTGTATCGAGCCGGGACCGCGCCTGAGCGGCGGGTGATCGTGCCACACAAGCCTTTGCCACTGGTGATTGGCATGAGCGGCATTGAGGGCTTGACTGCCAAGACGGTGGCGCGTGTCAGAGAGGCCTGGCAACGAAACCCGAGTCTATATGAGCGCTTGTTTGATGACATCGACTCTTTGGTGGATCTCGGCCTAAATGCGTTGCAAAGCGGTGATTATGAGGGCTTGGGTGAGGTCATGAATGTCAACCAAGGGCTGCTCAATGCCATGCAGGTCTCAACCCCAGAGCTTGAAGAATTGATTCAGATTGCCAGAAACCACGGCGCCTTGGGCGCTAAGCTCACCGGCGGTGGTGGGGGTGGTTCGATCATTGCGCTGTGTCCCGAAGACAGTGTCAAAGTGGCACGCGCCATGCGCGCGGCCGGGTACCACGCCCTTGAGGTGGAGGTCGGCGGAGCGGCGGGCGCATGAACCATGCGGTGGTCTCATCAGAGGACGAGGCGCTGATTCTGGTCAATGCCGAAGACGAAGCGATTGGTTCGTTGTCAAAAGGCGCCTGTCACGATGGTGAGGGCGTTTTGCACCGCGCCTTTTCGGTGTTTTTGTTTGATCAAGACAACCGGTTGCTGGTACAGCAGCGCGCTAAGGCCAAGCGGCTTTGGCCGCTGTATTGGGCCAACAGTTGCTGCTCCCACCCTCGAGTGGGTGAAGACATGGCCACAGCCACTTTGCGTCGCATTAAAGAAGAGTTGGGCGTTGAGAGTGAGCTTGAGTATGTCTACAAGTTCCAGTACCACGCCCGCTTTGGGGACTTGGGTTCAGAGCATGAGTTGTGCTCAGTCTATTTGGGTCGAGTCGAAGCTGTGTCTGTCGAGCCCAACCCAACAGAAATTGCAAACACTCGATGGCTGGACGTGGGTGAGGTGGATGATTGGATGGCCCAACCCGAACCAGCCGATGCGATCGCCCCTTGGTTTCGGATGGAATGGTCAGCGCTCAGAACAGCTGAGCAGTCATCCTTGGCCGCATTTCTCGGGTCTTAAGCGATTGTCCCTTAGACGTCTTCGGGCAGGGCGATCTTAAAGCCCAGTCCTTGCACGGTGTGCAGCAGCTTGGTTTTGTACGGCCGATCCAGCGATTTTCTTAAGTTGTACATGTGGGAACGGAGGGTGTCTGAATCCGGCAACATGTCGCCCCACAACTCGTTTTCCAATTGCTCGCGTGTCACCAAACGCGGCGATTCGCGCATCAGTACTTTGAGAATGCGCACAGAGGTGGGCGAGAGGTTGAGGCGCTTGCCCTCTCTTTCTACCCGCATGGTTCTGGGGTCAAACACCAAGTCACCCACTTTCATTGCGCCATCGGAGACTTCACCCCTGGCGCGACGGATCAGGGCTTTGATTCGAAGTTCAAGCTCTTGCATGGCAAATGGCTTGACCAGATAGTCATCGGCACCGGCCTCGAAGCCGGTGACCTTATCTTCGAGTTGGTCGCGGGCGGTGAGCATCAACACAGGGGTGCCATCGCCACGTTCGCGGAGTTGTTTGCAGACTTTGATGCCATCAACCTTGGGTAGCATCAAATCCAACACAATCAGATCGTATTTGTTTTCTTCTAAAAGATTCAGAGCAATCGAGCCATCGGCAGCAAAATCCATGGCATAGCCACAGTTTTCTAAGTAATCACCCACGCTGGCCGCAAGATCGCTGTGGTCTTCAACCAACAAAACGGTGATGTGAGAGTCTTGCTCGCTCATGGCTTATTGCTCCTAGCGCTTCATGGAGTTAAAGAACTCCTCATTGGTCTTGGTGACTTTCAGTTTGTCGAGCATGAACTCAATGGCTTGTGCTTCGTCCATGGGTTGTAAGATGCGTCGCAGAATCCAAGCCTTTTGCAAGGTGTCATTGCCCACCATCAGCTCCTCACGTCGCGTGCCGGAGCGGTTGATGTCGATGGCAGGGTACGTTCTCTTTTCTGCAATCTTGCGGCTTAAGTGGATTTCCATGTTGCCCGTGCCCTTGAACTCCTCATAAATGACTTCGTCCATTTTTGAGCCGGTGTCGACCAACGCAGTGGCAATGATGGTCAAACTCGCACCCCCCTCGATGTTTCTGGCCGCACCAAAAAACCGTTTCGGACGTTGCAAGGCGTTGGCATCCACACCACCGGTTAATACTTTGCCAGAAGAGGGCACGACGGTGTTGTACGCGCGGGCAAGACGGGTGATCGAGTCCAACAAGATGATGACATCGTGTTTGTGTTCCACCAAGCGCTTGGCCCGCTCAATCACCATATCAGCGACCTGGACATGTCGAGTGGCAGGCTCATCAAAAGTTGAAGAGATCACTTCGGCATCCACACTGCGTTGCATCTCGGTGACTTCTTCCGGGCGCTCATCGATCAATAAGATGATCATGTGCGCTTCAGGGTTGTTGGCCCGAATGGCGCTGGCGATGGACTGCAGCATCATGGTTTTACCCGCCTTGGGCGGGCTAACGATCAAGCCACGTTGGCCTTTGCCGATGGGGGCAATCAAATCAATCACCCGACCGGTGATGTCTTCTGTCGAACCGTTGCCTCTTTCCAAAAGCAATTGCTCGCGAGGGAATTCTGGGGTTAAGTTTTCAAACAGAATTTTGTTTTTGGCAAATTCTGGTTTGTCAAAGTTCAGCTCTTCGACTTTTAAGAGTGCAAAGTAGCGCTCAGAGTCTTTGGGTGGGCGAATCTTGCCCGAGACCATGTCGCCGGTCCTTAAATTGAACCGTCTGATTTGGGAGGGGGAGACATAGATGTCATCAGGCCCTGCCATGTAAGAGGCTTCGGCCGCCCGCAAGAAGCCAAAGCCATCTTGTAGGATCTCTAAGACCCCATCGCCATAGATGGATTCTTTTTTGCGCGCTTTGGCTTTTAAAATGGCGAAAATGACATCTTGTTTTCGAGAGCGGCCGATGTTTTCGATGCCGAGCTCTTCAGCCATTTCTAGGAGTTCTTGGACGGATTTTCTTTTAAGTTCAGTGAGATTCATGGATTGGTCACGGGAAGGTTAGGAAATGATACACACCACCGCAGGGATCTGCCCGACTGGTCGGAGATGTACCTAAGGTTTGAGTTAATTATTCTGTTCGGATTTGTGGGAAACTTGGGTTGCTTCTAATCACAACCTGGAGCTACGGTAGCACTTTTTGATCGGGTCGTCTAGTCCAAATTGTTGCTTAATTTAGGATGGCTTGGGCAGAACAAGTCGATTCGCCCAAGCCTATTCCACTTAAATGGTGGCTTCGACAAACTCTTTGAGCGCACCCTTGGTCATCGCGCCCACTTTGGTTCCTTGGTGCTCGCCATCTTGAAAAATCATGAGAGTGGGAATCCCGCGGATCTTGAAGCGGTTGGCCACCTGCGGGTTCTCATCAATATTGACTTTTGCGATGGTCAGTTTATCGCCGTACTCACTGGCCAACTCATGTAGAATCGGTTCAATCATCTTGCACGGGCCGCACCATTCAGCCCAATAATCAACCAAAACTGGGCCGTTGGCATTGATGACCACCTCATCGAAGGTGCTCTCAGAGACATGTACTAGGTTGCCGCTCACAGTGACAGTACTCCTGGATATAGGGTAAACAATGAACTTTAAAGACATGGTAACGGATTTGGTGCGCTCGTGCGCAAGCCAAGTCTCAAATTTGATCACAAAAAAACCAGATGCTCAGCAAAACGTGGTGGCCGAAAAGGCGCCAGCCCCCAAGCCATCGGCCAGTCCATCGACCAGTGAGGCCCCCAGAAAAGAGCCGAGCAAAGGCCCCATAGAGGCGGCAGCCGCTTCCTCAGAGACCGTGTTGAGCGATGTGGCGTTCTCTCAATTCAACCTCGATCCCCGAATCACCAAAGGCCTGGCCGAGGCAAAATTTGAGTTGTGCACCCCAATTCAAGCCAAGACACTCCCATTGGCATTGGCCGGTCAAGATGTGTTGGGTCAGGCAAGAACCGGCACGGGCAAGACGGCCGCTTTTTTGTTGGCGGTGTTTCATCAGTTGCTCAAAGAAGACTCTAAAAAAACGGGTCGCAATCCCCGATCGATCATCATTGCGCCCACGCGAGAGCTGGCCATACAGATTCACAAAGATGCAGAGGTTTTAGGCAAGCACACGGGTCTTAGTACGCTGCTGGCCTATGGTGGTGTGGACTACCAACGACAAAAAGATGCCATCGCCCAAGGCGTTGACATCCTGATTGGGACCCCTGGACGCTTGATCGACTTTTTAAAGCAAAACATCTATGACCTCAAGTCAATCGAAGTCGCTGTTTTAGATGAAGCCGACCGAATGTTTGATCTGGGTTTTATTGCCGACATTCGATTTATGTTTCGACGCATGCCACCACCCGGCGATCGCCAATGCTTGATGTTTTCAGCGACCTTTCCCTTGAAGGTGACAGAGCTGGCTTATGAGCACATGAAAGACGCACAGACCATTCGAATCGAAGAAGAACAAATGACCACCGAGCGTGTCACGCAAGTGGTCTACTACCCAGCCAACCGCGAGAAATTGCCATTGCTGGTTCAGCTTCTAAAAGAGAGAACATCGGCGCACACCATGGTGTTTGTAAACACCCGCCATGCCGCTGACTTGGTCGCGCGGACACTCACAGCCAATGGCCTCAACACCGCCATGCTGGCTGGCAATGTGCCCCAGATCAAACGCCAAAAACTCTTGGGCAAATTCCACGATGGTGAGATTGATGTCATGGTAGCCACCGATGTGGCCGCGCGGGGGTTGCACATCCCAGATGTCTCCCACGTCATCAACTATGACTTGCCTCAAGACGCGGCCGATTATGTCCACCGAATTGGACGCACAGCGCGATTGGGCGCATCAGGTGATGCCATCAGCTTTGCGTGTGAAGATTACGCGTTTTATCTTCCAGAAATAGAAACCTACATAGACCTGACGCTGCCCGTGGTCAATCACGACCCCGATTCGTTGCCGACGCTGAAACGCCCAGCGCCCCGAAAGCCCTCTTCGGGACACAAGAAAAGCCGTTCGAAGCACTCGGGGTCTAGACGCCGTAGCTAGTCAGGGTGCTTCGCCTCGTTCGGGGTTTGTGCTAACCTCAAAAGCTGTTTTCATAGGCTTTATTGGATTGCTCAATTGATGAATATTGCCGACCATTGGACCGCTGCAACTCGCCTAGGCTGGGCCAGCCCCGTCGCTCGACGGGTGCCGACTTGGGCAGCGATTGTTTTGGCCGTGATGGCGGCGTGGCTGCTGGTGCGCTTGGTGTGGCTTTTGTTGGCGGGCCCGAGCCTCCCAACTGAGTCGAATGGGGCATGGGGCGATCGTTTGGACAGTTCTGATGGCTCATCAATGACTCGGGCATCGTCGGGCCAAGACCCAGGCTGGGATCGGTTTTTTGGTGATGGGGCCAGCACCCGCCGTTCTGCCCTCGACCGGTTACCGGTGGATCAAAGTTCATTGACGCTGGTTGGGGTGGTGGCACCCACGCACGATCGAGCTGACTCAGAGCAAAGATCTGGCTACGTCATGATTCGTGGCATCGGTTCGAGTGATCAATTGTTTGGACTGAACGACACCTTGCCCGATGGACGGCGCATTGCCCAAATTGAGATCGATCGGGTGGTCTTGGCGCGTGCCGGGCGCGAGGAGGTCTTGATTCTGAAAGACCGCGAACCGGGTCCGGTGTCCACACCCTCTGCAGATGCCGCTTCGCCGATCCCTGGGGCGTCGGCTCAGGAGATAGAGCCGCTGCCGACAGGCATTGGTATCGGGTCGCTGGGTGGACTGGGACAACAGCTTAGGGCCGGTCAAGAAACGCCCAGCACGGGTGGCGTGGGCATGACGCCAGTCAGGGGTGGGGGTTTCCGCTTGCGACCTTCTCCTGAGGCGCGTTGGTTTGCAGCGGTCGGTTTGCAGGTGGGGGATGTGTTGGTGGGTATCAATGGGGTTCCCATCGAGGCGAGTCTTGAATCAACGCCTGATCTTGAAGCCATGGTGATGCGCGCGCTGCAAGGTGAGCGCGTGTCGGTGACCATAGAGCGGGCAGGGCAAGAGATGACCATACAGCCGACAGTCGATGATCTGCGTGCTGTGGTAAACGAGAGGATGCAATCACAATGATTAACGGGTCTTATTCAGACAACAGGTTGGCAGCGTCTGCTCGAGCGCTTATGGCGGGCATCTTATTGGCCGTCTCCAGTGTCGTTTGCGCACAAGACGACGAACAACACGTCTTGAACTTCACCGATGCCGATATCCGGACAGTGATCGCGGCTGTTTCTGAGATGACGGGGCGAACCTTGGTGATTGATCCCCAGGTGGCTGGTCGGGTCACGGTGCTATCACAACAGGGCCTAGATGATGAGGCGCTCTATGAGGTCTTTTTGTCCATCTTGGCTGTGCACGGATTCAGCGCCATTGAAGATGATCGCCTGACTCGGATCGTTCCCGATGCCAAAGCCAGACAAGATGGGCGGGTGCCGGTGGATGCCATGCGCGCCTCGGGTGATGAGCCGGTGACCTCGATCATTTCCATGGAACACATCAGGGCCAGTGAGGTGGTGCAACTGCTCCGCACTTTGGTGCCCCAATCGGCCTATCTTGCCCACCATGAGCCATCCAATGTCTTGATCCTATCGGATCGAGCAGCCAGTGTTCGACGCATTGAATCGATTGTGGATCGACTCGACGCCAAAAGCCATCAGGAACTGGAGCCCATTGTTTTGGGGCATGCCGATGCATCTGAAGTCGTTGATTTGATTGGCCGGCTTTATCCCAATGCAAGCCAAGAGCAGGCTGTGGCTGATGAGCGCACCAACACCATCATCTTGTCGGGTGACCCCGCTCGTCGCTTGCGCCTGAAAACATTGATTGCTCATCTAGACACCCCTCTGTCGACAGATGGGCGGACGCAGGTCGTGTACTTGCGGTATGCCACGGCCAAGGATTTGGTTGCGGTGCTTCGGGACATGTTGCCTGGGTCTGATGAGGCGGGCAACAACGAAGTCAAGATTCAGGCGCATGAGCCCACCAATGCCTTGGTGGTGACTGCAACGCCGTCGGTTTTTCGAACGATTGAGTCGGTCATCAAGCAGCTCGATATTCGACGAGCACAAGTGCAAGTAGAAGCCATCATCGCCGAAGTGGCGGTGGATGTGAGCCAAGAGCTGGGCATTCAATGGCAAGCATTTGCCTCGGGGGATTCTGGCTTATTTGGTGGCACCAATTTCCAAACTGGTGGCAACAACATCCTGACCTTAAGTGGCGCCGCTGGGCAGGCTGGGGAGGGCGCGCAGTTGACCTTGCCAGGCCAGGGTCTCAATGTGGGTTATGTGCGCGGCCGCTCGAGTTTGCTTGGCTTAGAGATACTCGAAATTGGTGCTTTGGCCAGGGCCTTAAGTCAAGACGCCAACACCAATGTGTTGTCCACACCTTCGGTGGTCACCATGGACAACCATCCGGCAAACATCAATGTGGGGCAAGAGGTGCCGTTTGTCTCAGGCAGTTTCTCGGCTCAGGGTGTGTCGACATCCGACGGACAAATCAACCCTTTTCAAACCATTGAGAGAAAAGAGATTGGCATCAAGTTAAATGTCACCCCACACATTAACGAAGGCGATCAGGTCATGTTGGCGATCGAACAAGAGGTCTCAACGCTCGCGCCGTCTGCTGGCGCGGTTGATTTGATCACCAACAAACGAACGATTTCAACGCGCGTGATGGTGCCCGATGGCGCCATTTTGGTCTTGGGTGGGCTGACCACCGAGGACGTTCAAGAGCGTCTAGAGAGTGTGCCTGGTTTGGGCAGTATTCCGTTGCTTGGTGAGTTGTTCAAGTACCGCCGCAACTCGAATGTGAAACGCAATCTGATGGTCTTTATCCGCCCGACGATTTTGCATGATGACCAAGTCCTCGATGAAGTGACTGGCAGAAAGTACTCCAGCATTCGCGATGCGCAACTAGAAAACATTGAGCGGGCACAAACACTCAGCCCAGCCAAGAAAGCGCCACTGCTGCCTGAGTGGCATGACTTTTTGCAACAGCCACCGCCCGATGAGCGCTGAGTTCCGCCCCAGTTATCGATTTGCCCGCCGACGGGGGGTGACGGTGGTGACGGATGCAGACGGCGCTTGTGCTGTGGTGGTCCGATCACCTGCGGACTTGGCGGCCGTCCAAGAAGTGCTTCGGCGCGTGGGTGAGTCCAGCGAAATTGAAACGCTGGAGGCCGATGCCTATGAAGCGTTGATCGCCAAACTCTATGAAGCGGGCGATGAAACCGCGCAGCAAGTGGTCGATGACCTAGGTGAGGATTTGGATCTGGCTCAATTGGCTGATGATCTGCCTCAGTCAGCCGATTTGTTGGAAAGCGAGGACGATGCGCCCATCATTCGTCTGATCAATGGCGTGTTGACCCAAGCCCTACGAGAGGGCGCATCGGATATCCACTTCGAACCTTTCGAGCAGCGGTTGGCCATACGGTTTCGAGTGGATGGTGTGTTGCATGAGGTGATGTCACCCGCGCGTGCTTTGGCTGGACTGATTGTCTCGCGTTTGAAAGTCATGGCGCAATTGGACATCGCCGAAAAACGCGTTCCGCAAGATGGACGAATGGGCTTGAGGGTGGCGGGGCGCTCGGTGGATGTTCGGGTCTCGACTTTGCCATCCAGTCACGGAGAGCGGGTGGTGTTGCGACTGTTGGATCAGCAAGCCGGACGGCTCGATCTGGCTGGCTTGGGGATGAGTGATGCCGCGCAACACACCATGGGCAAATTGCTCGCACGCCCACACGGCATTTTGTTGGTCACCGGGCCGACGGGGTCGGGTAAATCCACCACCCTGTATGCCTCGATCATGCAACTCAATGATCGCAGCAGAAACATCATGACCGTCGAAGACCCCATTGAATATGATCTCGATGGGGTGGGCCAGACGCAGGTCAACCCGAAGGTGGATCTCACTTTTGCACGCGGCCTTAGGGCCATACTCAGACAAGATCCCGATGTGGTGATGGTCGGAGAGATCCGAGATGTGGAAACCGCTCGGATGGCGGTGCAGGCCTCCTTGACGGGTCACTTGGTGTTATCGACACTGCACACCAATACCGCGGTGGGTGCGATCACCCGGTTGGTCGACATGGGCATCGAACCCTTTTTACTGGCATCCAGTTTGATTGGCGTGGTCGCCCAACGTTTGGTGCGTGTGGTGGATCCCGATCAATGCGAGCAGGTCGGCGTTGATCCGCAAACCTTGGGCTTGACTGGTCGCGAGCGCATCCAAGCGTTTCGCCCCAGAAGCAATTTGGCGGCAGGTGAGACAGGTTATCGCGGACGCACCGGGATCTATGAGGTGGTGGCCTTAAATGATGCCCTTCGTCAAGCCATTCATGATCAAGCCAGCGAGCATGCGCTCGAACAGATCACTCGGATGCATTCCCCAGCCATCTTGGAAGATGGCTTGGACAAAGTGGCGCGTGGCATCACCTCGGTTGAAGAGGTCTTACGTGTCACGCGAAGCGCTTGATCGAGGCATCTAATGGCGGCATTTGAATACCAAGCATTGGACGGGGCGCAGCGTCTGAAAAGGGGTGTGGTGCAAGCAGACACCCCACGACAAGCGCGCGCCATGCTCCGCGATGAGGGCCTGATTCCACTGGACATTGAGGCGGTGGCTGCGGCCAATCGAGTCGGCCGCCACTGGGGGGCGGGTCGAGAACGCACTCTGATACTGCGCCAATTGGCCACGCTTCTCAAAGCCGGCATGACCCTTGAAGAGGTGTTGACGGTTTTGACCGATCAAGCCGATCGTGCACCCACTCGGCGGGCCATGGGCGCCATCCGGGCGCGGGTGTTAGAAGGCACCAGCTTGTCTCGGGCGATGGCCGAACACCCCGGTTTGTTCCCACGGCTCTATTCTGCTTCAGTGGCTGCGGGGGAGCGAACCGGGCAACTCGAAGCGGTGTTGGCGCAGTTGGCCGACTATGCGCACAGCCGCGAGACCATGGGCCGGGGTTTGAGCCTCGCACTGGTCTATCCGGCGTTGTTGGCGCTGATTGCTTTGGCGGTGGTGTCTGCTTTGATTGGGTTTGTGGTGCCTCGGGTGGTGAATGTGTTTGACCAAGCAGGGCACGCATTGCCTTGGGTGACCCGGTCATTGTTGGGTCTGGCCGATGCGTTGGGTCGCTATGGCTGGCTGGGGGTGGTGCTGTTGGCCGGATTGGTTGCTTTGGTGGTGGTCACCCTAAAAAAGCCCGAGATGCGCCTGAGGTTTGACCGTTGGCGTTTTAATTGGCCAGTGATCGGTCCACTGTTTAAAGCCCAACAGACCGCTTTGTTGACCCGAACGCTCGCCATCCTCACGGGCAGTTCGGTGCCTTTGGTTGAGGCGCTGAGTGTCAGCGGGGCGGTGCTCGGCAATACCGCCGCCAGTAAAGACATAGAACAGGTGGCCAGAAAGGTCAGTGAAGGGGTGTCGTTGTCGAAAACACTGGAGCCAATTGATTGGATCTCCGGGATTGCCAAACGCCTCACCCACGCCGGGGAAAAAAGCGGGGAGCTCTCACCCATGCTTGAGCAATCGGCAGAGATTGAAGAGCGTGCTTTGGCCTCGGCCCAATCGGTGGCCTTATCGGTGATTCAGCCCTTGATGATTTTATTGGTGGGCGTGGTTGTGTTGTACATTGTTTTAGCGATCATGCTACCAATCTTGAACATGAGTCAGTTGTTGGGTGGGTCATGATTCAATTTGACCGTGTGGCCAAACAATACCCAGGCACTGGCCTGGCGCTGAGTGATGTCAGCTTCACTTTAGAGCGGGGGCAGATGGCTTTTTTAACTGGGCACTCTGGCGCTGGAAAGTCCACGTTGCTGAAATTGATTGCCCTGCTAGAACGGCCCACCCGAGGCCAGGTTTTATTTGATGGCCGCAATGTCGCCAAGTTATCCACCCGTCACGTGCCTTATCTAAGACGCCAGATTGGGGTGATCTTTCAAGACCATCGACTGTTGTCGGATCAACGCGTCTTCGATAATGTCGCGCTGCCACTGGTCATTGCGGGGGTGAGCTATACGGAGATCAAGCGCAGAGTCCGTGCCGCGCTGGATAAAGTCGGCTTGTTGGAAAAAGAACGGCTCTATCCCCACATGCTCTCAGGTGGTGAACAACAACGGGTTGGTATCGCTCGAGCGATTATTGCCAAGCCCGCTGTCTTGCTGGCCGATGAGCCCACTGGAAACTTAGACCCAGAGCTCTCAGCGCAACTCATGCAGTTTTTCGTCAATCTCAATGAACTCGGTGTCACCGTGCTGGTCGCCAGTCACGATGTGGATTTGATTGCGCGCTTAAATCAACCCGTTTGGGTCTTAAAAGAGGGTCAGTTGACCCATGGCTAGGCCAAGAAAGAATAAACGCAGCAGCCAACAGGTGGGTCGCTTGGCTGTGGCGGGTGATGGCTTTCGGGCTTGGTCTAGGCACCACGGTTATAGCTTTTTCTCATCACTCGGTGAGTTGATCAGGCGGCCAGTGAGTGCGGGCATGACCGTCGTTGTATTGGGGTTGGCACTGACCTTGCCATTGGGCCTTTTTTTGGTGGTGGGTCAGATCAGTCAGTTGACCCAGGGGATTGATCGATTCAATGGTTTGTCGGTCTTTTTGGAGACAAGTGTCACTGAAGACGAAGCCATCCGCTTGAGTTCTGAGCTGAGCACATGGTCAGAAATCCTCGCCGTTGACCCGATCAGTCCAGCCGAAGGCCTGACCGAAGCATTGGGGCATTTGGGGGTGGCGGGCACGGGTTTTGGGCCAGAGGACAATCCCTTGCCATGGGTGTTGGAAGTGAGCCCAGCGATGGAAGCTAATCTTGAGGCTTTATCGAAACGGCTGATGGAGGAGACAGCCATTGAACAGGTGATTGTGGATCTGGCCTGGTTGGCGCGTTTGGACTTACTGATTCACTTGGGCGAGCGCGTGGTTTATGTTGTCGGGGTTTTGTTGATGCTTGCATTTTTGTTTGTCATCGCGCATTCCATTCGCATGGAAGTCCATCACAGGCGACACCAAATCGAGGTGATGGCGTTGGTGGGTGCCACACCCGCTTTTATTCGTCGCCCGTTTTTGTATTCTGGGTTCTGGTTTGGGGTCAGCGCAGCCATTTTGGCGCTGGTGTTTGTGGTTTTGGCTGGTTGGGGCGTGTCGGCGCCATTGCGTGGATTGGCCGACAGCTATCAGATCAGCCTGGCATTGAATGCCCCGAGTGTGAGCGCGAGCCTCGGCCTGATTTTGGGCATGGGTTGTTTGGGCATCTTGGGGGCTTGGGTGGCGGTCAGTCAGCAGCTCTCAGGTGCTTGGCCACGCGACTGATGCCTGGGTACAACACAACTTCTATTTAATGGATGACTTCAGAAGTGATCCGATTCATTTCATTCAAAGAACTGATGCCGTCGACCACATGCTGAGCGGCGGCTTGTCTGAGATCGATCCATCCCCCCTCAAGATCCGTTGCTGAGAGCGATTCTGGAGATTGCGCTTGGAGCAGGGTTTGTCTCACCGCAGGCGTGATGGGTAGAGTTTCAAAAACGCCAATTCGGCCCAGATAGCCGGAGCGGCATTGTTCGCAGCCCCCAGCTTGATAGATGCGAGAAGATGCTTGCTTGCCCTGTCCCATCAGCCGATGGGCCATTGCTGAGTCATCGGGCTGTTTGCAATGATGCAGTTTGCGCATCAAAGATTGAGACAGGACCAGGCGCAATGCCCCCACCAAATCTGGTGTCGATATGCCCAAGTGACGTAAGCGTGTCAGTGTGGCCAAGGCGGTGTGGGTGTGCAGACTAGAAAACACCAAGTGCCCGGTTTGAGCTGCCTCAATCGCCATCTTTGCGGTGACGCCATCTCTGATCTCACCCACCATCAAAACGTCTGGGTCTTGGCGTAAGAATGTCCTCAAGGTATTGGCAAAGCCCAGGCCGATGGCTTCGTGGCATTGCACTTGGTTGATGCCCGGTAGAGTCATTTCAATGGGGTCTTCGATGGTCGAGATGTTTCGATGGGCTTGATTGAGTGCCTGTAGGGCCGCATACAGTGTTACGGTCTTGCCAGAGCCGGTGGGGCCTGTCACAAGCACCATGCCCCAGGGGTGTTCAATGGCATTGGTCAGTTCTTGATGTTGGCTTTCTTGCATGCCCAATTGATTGAGCTTGGGCAGGGTGCTGAGGTGATCAATGTGCCGCAGAACGAGCTTCTCACCAAATAACGTTGGACACGAAGAGACGCGGAACTCTTGTTGCTGCCGTCCCGGGCGCTCGAGCTTTAGGCGTCCATCTTGGGGAAGGCGTTGCTGGCCAATGTCTAAGCCTGCCAAGATTTTGATTCGGGCGATCACGGCATTGCTGTGCGCTCGGTCTAGGGCTTGGTGCTCATGCAACAAGCCATCAATGCGAAGTCGGACCTTGAGTCCATCTCGATGGGGTTCGATGTGCACATCCGAGGCCCGCTTGGTTGTGGCATCAGCCAACAGTTGTTCAACCAGACCGCTGGCCGATGGGGTGGCCTGAGGGTTCACCGGGAGCCGCTCAGCCACCAGGCCTTAGAGGGGAATGAGCCATTGCATCATGGGCTCGCCCCAAAGCAATGCCACCCAACCGGCGATGGCCAGATAAGGGCCAAATGCGATGGGGACATCTTTGCTTTGTTTGTATCGGGCCATCATGAACAAAGCGGCCAAGGTGCCCAACAGCGATCCCAAAAACAAGACAAATGGCAACAAGGCCCAGCCCACCCAAGCGCCCAAGCCCGCCAACAGCTTGAAATCGCCAAAGCCCAAGCCCTCTTTGCCAGTGAGCCAATAAAACCCGTAAAACACAAGCCAAAGGCTGGCGTAGCCCGCCGCAGCGCCATAGATGGCCTCTGTTGGGCTGGCGAATGCAGACCAGGTGGCATTCGTGATGAGGCCCAACCAGAGGATCGATAAGGTCAGAGAATCAGGCAGGATTTGGTGCTCAAAATCAATCGCGGTGGCCGCAATCAAATAGCTGGTCACAATCAGAGCCATCAAAGTCGGCCAACTGAGCCCCAGTTGCCACACAACCACCATCCAAGCGATGGCGGTGATCGCCTCAACGATGGGGTAACGGGGGCTGATGGGCCCATGGCACATGCGACAGCGTCCTTTCAGTCGCAGCCAAGAAAGCACTGGGATGTTGTCATGCCATGCAATCGGTTTGTTGCAACTCGGGCAGTGTGAACGCGGTTTGATTAGGTTGGGGGGTGGTGTGGATGCGTGCGTGCCATCGTAGCGATGGGCCAGTTGTTTGGGCAGTCTAACGATGACCACATTGAGGAAGCTCCCAATCGTTAGGCCAAAAACCCCGGCCAGCAGAATATGCGCCATGGGTCCCAAGCCCATCCAAACTTCGATTGCAGGGTGGTCAATCACCAAATATTCCTCATAGGTAGCGCTACATCATCACATCGGTCATTTTGAAAATGGGCAGGTATAGGGCAATTAAAAGCCCACCGACCAGCAGTCCGACCGCCACCATCATAAACGGTTCCAAGAGCTTAGAGAGTTGCTGTAGACGAATGTTGACTTTGGCTTGGAGTAGCTCGCTGGCTTGCCGCAACATGGTATCGATCTGTCCGGATTGCTCGCCAACGAAGCACAGATGAACCATCATTGGGTCGAATGCCTGGGTGCTCGACAGTGCCGAAGAGAAGGGCTGCCCACGGCGAATGTCTTTTGCCACTTGTTGGAGTGCTTGGCGATGGTGGCTGTGGTGGGCGGCTTGGATGGCCAAGTCGATGGCCTGAGTCAATGGCAGCCCAGCACCCAACAAGGTGGCCAGTAATTGACTGGTTTTGGCAGCGCGCTGCTGTTTGAAGACCACGCCAAGGAGCGGTACGTGATCTGCCCAGCCATCCAATCGTTGTCGAGTAGGCGGATGCTGTCGATACAAATAAATGCCGAATGTGGTGACCAGCAAAGTCCCCAACAGCGCATGCCACCCAGTGTGTTTGAGCAGTTGTGACAGGGCGATCACCAACTGCGTGGCGGCGGGCAGTGCGGCACCAAAGCCGTCAAACAAAGATTGAAATTGCGGCACCACCCACCACAGCAACACCCCGGCCACGGCCAAGGCGATGAAAAAAATTCCCACGGGGTAGGCCAGTGCTTGGACCAGCTGCTCGGCAAATTGTTGACGGTTTCTTAGGTCGGTGACCATTTGCCGCAACACCGCCGACAAGGTGCCGGAGGCCTCGCCAGCAGCCACCAAGGCTCGGGTGGGCGAGTCGAATGGTTGGTGCAGCTGGCCCATGGCTTGTGCCAAGGATTGCCCTTGGCCCACACCATGGATCAAACGCTGACTGACCGCCACCACCGAGGCGTCCGGTTGTGTGTCTTGCAGCAGTTTCAAAGCCTCAATCAGTGCGACTTTGGCCTCCAGCAACAGGCTCAATTGATTGAGGAATTCCAGTCGCTGGGCCGGTTTGAGTGCGGAACGATCAGTTCTCATCGCTCAAACAACCGGCGGGTCGGAAGCGCTCGGGTAGGTCGCTGCGGCAGACCCACCGTCCCCGCGTGCCGTCGCGATCCAGAGTCAGTTCAAACGATGCAATCCGCGGGTTGCCCTGCAAGATGCAGCTGAGGCCCCCATCGCCGGTGTCGGCATCGGGTGGGGTCAGCGTCATCTCACATCGGCTTGTGGTGGCCGTCGTGCCGACGCCCTCAAGCCCTAAATCATTGAGGTCAAATGAGTCGATGCCACGCAAACTAAAATCTTCGTAAGCGGTGGTTAAGGATCGCAACTCCGAGAGCCCACCCATGACATGTGAGCGGGCGACTTGGTCTTGAAACCCTGGGATGGCAATGCTGGCCAAGACCGCAATGATGACCAAAACGATCATCAGTTCAACCAAACTAAACCCCATCGGTGGGCGGTGTGTTGTCAAAGCATGTGTTTGTGGCATGGTCTACCTCGCTCTTTATCGGTTGGGTGTGGAACCGATAGAGATGCAAAATACATGCCAGCCCCGAGGGGCAAGAAAATGGGGTTATGGAGTGAGGCGGTGTTGGTCTTGGGTCGACAATTTGTGTCGGGGCTAACCGAAATTGGTCACCAAAGCGGTCACCACAGCGTGAGTTTGCTCAGAATTTCTGCGATGAGAATGGCCACAATAAAACTGGGCACGGCCTGACCAAGGCTTGCTTTTGTCAGGTGCCGATAGCTCTCAAACATCAACCAAATCATCCAAGCCATGCAGGCGAGCAATGGCACAGACCAAGCGGTCAACTCAAGCGCTGGGAGCAAATATTGCGCCGATGCCATCACTTCATCAGGCCCTGCTGGCAGCGCATTGACCATCTCAAAGGTCAGGGCCAGCACGCGATCACCCACCCAAGGCAAAGCCAGATAGGCCGATGCCAGTGCCATGGGCCATCGGGCCATGAGTTGAAACGCAAGCAATTGAGACGCGCTCACTGGTCGACCAATCACGCGCGCGGCCACCCACAGACACACAAAAGCCCAAGCCAGATTGCTCAGGCCTTGGGCCCAGTTTGGCAACCAGCGTGCTGAGGCTTCTCCTTCAAGGCCACTGAGCACCAAAAAATGCAGATCCAGCACCCCATCGGTGACCAAGCCGCCGAGCGTGGCGAACACGCCAGTGAGAATGAGGGCCAAGCCACCCACCACCCAGGCGGTGGTGGTGTGTACCGATTGGCTGGGGTGAAACAGGACTTGTTTCATGAAGCGATCTCGCCGGTCCAGTCGCACACCACTTTGCCGCAGGCGCCTTGTTCCATCAACTCAAAACCCTTTGCCCATTGGCCAATCGGTAAGTGGTGGGTGAGAACCTTGTGCAATGGAAAACCAGTCAAAGTCATTTGGGTCATCTTGTACCAAGTCTCATACATGCGTCGGCCGTAAATGCCGTGCAACTCCAAGCCTCTAAAGATGATGGTGTCCCAATCCACGCCAGTGCCTTTGGGCAAGATGCCCAGCAACGCCACATGGGCGCCATGGTACATGCAAGCCAGAAGGTCATTGAATGCCTGCGGGTTGCCAGACATTTCCAAACCAATGTCAAAGCCATCGATGTTGAGTTCATGCACCACGTCAATGAGGGATTCTTGGCGGACATTGACGGTGCGGGTGGCACCCATCTCGCGGGCCAAACCCAGTCGATAGTCATTGACGTCACTGACCACAATGTGACGCGCACCCACATGTTTGGCGATGCCAGCGGCGATGATGCCAATGGGCCCAGCGCCGGTGATTAAGACATCCTCACCGACCAAGTCAAACTGCAAAGCACAGTGCGCTGCATTGCCAAAGGGATCAAAAAAAGCCGCCAGTTCAGACGGGATCTCATCGGGGATGGGCCACAGATTGGTTGCAGGAACAACCACATATTCCGCAAACGCCCCGTTTCGGTTCACGCCAATGCCCTCGGTCTTTGGGCACAGATGCGGGCGGCCAGCGCGGCAATTGCGGCACATGCCACACACCACATGCCCCTCGGCAGAGACCCGTTGGCCCAAGTCATAGCCGACCACGCCAGGTCCCAGCTCGGCGATCCGCCCCATGAACTCATGCCCGATGGTCAACGGGGTCTGGATGGTGCGAGCAGCCCACTCATCCCATAAAAAGATGTGCAGATCCGTGCCACAAATGGCGGTTTTTTCAACTTTGATCAACACTTCGTTCGGGCCC
Organism: Wenzhouxiangella sp.; assembly: GCA_018400355.1. Classification (GTDB taxonomy): domain Bacteria; phylum Pseudomonadota; class Gammaproteobacteria; order Xanthomonadales; family Wenzhouxiangellaceae; genus Wenzhouxiangella. Next base: position 1,398 of record JAGYMV010000003.1, on the reverse strand, counting down.
ACGCTGGGCAGCGGTACGGTCTGCATTTCAAGGCCTCTGGCGGCCTTTGATTTCACCAAAGCCTGCATGGTCGCTGACATGTTGAGCCTCCTGATGGGGCGGGATCAATGAAGAGGCGCCATTATATCAGCCGAATCTGTCAGAATATCCAAATGGCCAAACCCAAGACTCAATACAGCTGTCGATCCTGTGGGGCGAGCTTCCCCAAGTGGAGCGGCCAGTGCCCCGATTGCGGCGCTTGGAATGCCTTGGAAGAAGCGCGATCGGCTGAAATCGTCAAGGGTCCAGGCGGACGGGGCCATTGGGCTGGTGCCACCCCAAGTGATGTGGTGAGCTTGGGCTCGGTACAAACCCAAACGAGCGAAGCGCGCATGCCCAGTGGGCTCAGTGAGCTCGATCGGGTGCTTGGGGGCGGTTGGGTGAAGGGCTCTGTTGTATTGTTGGGCGGGGATCCGGGCATTGGCAAGTCCACGCTCTTGTTGCAAGTGCAAAGCGCGGTGGCCGAACGCCATCGGGCCATGTATGTCACCGGTGAGGAATCGGCCGCGCAAGTGGCCATGCGGGCCAGGCGCTTGGGTCTCAACCCCGAGGCATTGATGTGTTTGACAGAGACCTCTGTGGAAACCATCTTGGCCACAGCCGAGGTGGAAAAACCCCAGTTTATGGTGCTCGACTCCATTCAAACGCTCTGGACTGAGGCGCTGCAATCAGCGCCTGGGGCGGTGGCGCAGGTCAGAGAGTGTGCCGCACGGTTGGTGCAATACGCCAAGACCACCGGGTGTACGGTGGTGCTGGTGGGGCACGTGACCAAAGAGGGCGCCTTGGCGGGCCCGCGGGTGCTGGAGCACATGGTCGATGCGGTGCTCTATTTCGAATCCGACTCAGGCTCCCGATACCGCCTGATCCGGGCGGTCAAAAACCGCTTTGGTGCCGCCAACGAACTGGGGGTGTTTGCGATGACCGACACGGGCCTCAAACCCGTGGGCAACCCGTCGGCTATTTTCTTGCAAGGCCAAACAGAGCCGGCTGCCGGCAGTTGTGTGTTGGTCACGCGCGAGGGGACCAGGCCCTTGCTGGTCGAAATTCAAGCGCTGGTGGCGCCATCGTCCATGTCCAACCCACGCCGCGTGGCGGTGGGCGTGGACCCCAACCGCTTGGCGCTGATCTTGGCTGTGATGCATCGGCACGCGGGCATTGTGATTGGCGACCAGGATGTGTTTGTGTCTGTCGCTGGCGGGATTCGCATTCACGAAACCGCCTCTGATCTGGCCATCGCTTTGGCGCTGTTGTCCTCGCTCAAAGAACGGCCACTGCCCAAGGGCTTGGTGGTGTTTGGTGAGGTGGGTTTGTCCGGCGGGCTCCGTCCGGTCTATAACGGTGAGGAGCGTTTGCGGGAAG
>JAGYMV010000299.1 GCA_018400355.1 Wenzhouxiangella sp. | reverse complement strand
ACAATGGCGCCGCAATCGCGTGGCCTTTGATTTGGCCGATGAAGACGTGCCAGTCTATCCAACCATCGCCAGTCAGTTTCATGACCCTGGCCTCAATTGGATGTTTGTGAACTTGTGCCAGCGACTCAAAGCGCGCTCGCCTCAGATTGGCTCTGAGCGGTGTGATTTTGAGCCCAAGCTGGAAGCGCAAGCCACCGAGCCAAGCCCGAGCCCCCTGATTCCAACCGCCCGGGTCCGTTATCTCTCAGAGATCGTGGATGAGGGTCGGCGGTTAAATGAATCCATTGAAACCTGGGCCAAACAGGCCAGTCGCGCGCAACATTATTTTGAAGTCATTCAAGATCTTTCCCCAGAAGGGACGTGTCAGCCACTGAAAATGATGGATGACGCAATGGAGGGCTCTGAGATTCAGGCGTTGGTTGACCGCTACAACGAGGCATTGAAGACGCTGCCCTCTGAGGTCATTGAGTTGTTGCAACATTGGCCCACGTTGAAGTCGGCCGTGGAAGCGCCAAGGTATCAGTACGAAGTTAGGGGACGGGTCATTGAGGGAGACAACCACAAGACCTCGCTTTCCAATCTGGCCATTCCAAAAATCGCTGCGCCACAAACGAGCGACTGGGGCGATCTGATTCGGTTTTTGTGCAAAGAGCATCTGCCCGGCCACTATCCCTATACCGCCGGTGTTTATCCTTATCGACGAAGCCAAGAAGACCCCATTCGGATGTTTGCCGGTGAAGGCACGCCTGAGCGGACCAATCGCCGCTTCCATTATCTGTCTCAAGGCCAAAGCGCCAAACGCTTATCCACCGCGTTTGACTCGGTGACGCTGTATGGAGAAGACCCCGCTTTAAGACCAGACATCTACGGCAAGGTGGGCAACTCGGGCGTGTCGATCGCCACGCTCGATGACATGAAAAAACTCTATTCTGGGTTTGATCTGTGCGACCCCGCGACATCGGTGTCGATGACCATCAATGGCCCAGCACCGGTGTTGATGGCCATGTTTATGAACACAGCCATTGATCAGCAAGTCGAAAAATACCTCAAAGCCAATGGGCAATGGTCCGCCGCGCAGGAAAAACGAGCCGCGCTGTTGGGTGGTGCAGAGCCTCAATACCATGGTGAGTTGCCGCCGCATCACGATGGCTTGGGCTTGGGCCTTTTGGGCGTCACCGGTGATCAACTGCTGGATGCTGAGACCTACCTTAGAATCAAAAAAGACACCCTAAAACAAGTCAGGGGAACGGTTCAGGCTGACATCCTAAAAGAAGACCAAGCGCAAAACA
>JAGYMV010000298.1 GCA_018400355.1 Wenzhouxiangella sp. | reverse complement strand
GACGCTTGTCGGGGTAGATGTATTTTTGCACCCCAAACGCCGCAAGCGCGGCTTCGTGAAAGCCCGATAAGATAAATTTCTTTTTGCCGGGATAGGTGTTGATGTCCCCAATGGCAAACACACCCTCCATGGAGGTCTCAAACTTTTCAGTGTCGACGGCAATTTGTTTTTTCTCAATCGCCAAAGACCAATCGGCAATGGGCCCAAGGTCGGGGGAGAGGCCCCAAAAGACCAGCACCTCATCGCCTTCGACCACGGTTTTTTGTTTTTCTAGATCCATGATCTCGATGCCTTGAAACGCACCATTGTCACTGATCACTTGGGTGATCATGCCTTGATGCAAGCTGACCTTTCCTTGAGCCGCCAAGGCCTTGAGCTTGTCAACCGAGGCTGGCGCGCCACGGTAATCGGGTCGGCGATGAATCAAATCAATGTGGCTGGCCACATCGGCCAAATCCATGGTCCAATCCAGTGCAGAATCCCCACCACCCAAAATCAACAAGCGCTTGCCTTGGAAAGCGGCCCGATCGGTGACTTTGTAGTGAACCGGTGGCTGATGGATGTCATCCAAGCCCTTGGCTTTGAGTCTTCGGGGCAAAAACGAACCCAGGCCCGCCGCGATAATCACCGCACCGGCATCAAACTCGGTGCCTTTGGAAGTCACCACCCGAAAGCGGCCATCGTCTTTTTTCTCAAAGGCCTCGACCTGTTGGCCCAAGTGCATGCCCGCTTTAAACGGCGCGATTTGTTCTAAGAGTTTGTCGACCAATTCTTGCGCGCCGATGGATGGATAGGCGGGGATGTCGTAGATGGGTTTTTCAGGATAGAGTTCCGAGCATTGTCCACCGGGCTGGGGGAGGCTATCGACCAGCTCGGCCTTGAGGCCCAAAAGCCCCAGCTCAAAGACTTGGAACAGCCCCACGGGGCCTGCGCCAATGATCACTGCATCGGTTTGAATGCTCATGTCGTAAAAAACCTTATCCGTCGTTTGCTTTGATGACCCATCAGTATACCGCTGGGGCCAAGAGCAAGCTGTCAAAGCCTGCTATCCTTTTTGTCTATGAGCGCGATGACTGACCACGCACCCCAAACAAGTCCAGACCTCCATCCTGAGTGGTTGGCTGAGCTCGCCGATGAGTTCGACACGCCCCACATGAGGGCCTTGAAGACCTTTTTGTTGGAGAGAAAACGCCAAGGGGCGGTGATCTATCCCAAAGGGTCTGACATGTTCAACGCCCTCAACGTGACCCCGTTATCCACCGTCAAAGTGGTGGTGTTGGGGCAAGACCCCTA
>JAGYMV010000297.1 GCA_018400355.1 Wenzhouxiangella sp. | reverse complement strand
GGGATTTTTTCGGGGTCAGTCGGATCGCATCCCCGGCGGCCACAAACTCAATCTCATCGCCCGGCTCAATCCCGTATTGCGTAGCCAAGGCTTTGGGGAGCGTGACTTGGAGTTTGCTGATGACTTTGGGCATGGCTGTTTTATCCTTTGGTGTTGGTCTTAAGACCACATACTAACCATCGAGCACCCAAGCTGTCTGTCAGAGATCTCTGACATTTAAGGTGGCAGCACCTCTATTGCCTGAAGGTCGCCATCGACGAAGTGATAGCGCAAAAACTGATCGTGCTTGGCTTGGCTCAAGGCCTTGGGTTTCATGACAGCAAAACACACCCCTGAGTCGTTGGTTTGGCCTTGAACTTGATCGTTGCGTGCCTGGTTGCGTGCCTGGTTGCGTGCAGGGTCGCGCCCAAGCTTCGGTTGGTGATCTGGCACATCCAAGGCCGCCAGAGGTTCAGATTTATCGTCGGCCTTAAATTCCGGTCGGGCTCGAACAGACCAGTAACTCAGGCCCGTCGCCCCTTGGGTTTTAATCGTCGCACCCAGTGCCTGTGAGACCACATAATCATCTGGATCATACATTGGGTGATCCAACTTCAAGACAGTGCCATCAAGAAGCTCGATCGGACCCAGTCTGGCCGTGATGGTCCTGACGGTTTGGGTCACAGAGGCGATGTTGGCATTGCGAAGAAAACGCCTATGGTGATACACAGACTCTGCCACCGCGGTTTCTCGCATCAACGCGCAATAATAGACCCCAAAGTCTTTGTTGAACCGACCGCCCTGCAATCCTGAGTCACCCGGGGTCGGTGTTTTCAAAAAGGGCCTCATGATCCAATCGTTCATCCAATCTTTTGCCCAATCCGTGCCATCCCCCGCCTCGGTCTTGTAAGCCCAGTCTTTTGCGTCGATGGTGTTGAGCTCGCCGTGCTGATGCCTGGCCATGACATCGGTCAGCGCCTCAATGCCATACAACACACGCAATTGGTTGGCCGGTGCCAATCGAGAAAACAAGGCACCATTCGCTGGGCTTGGTGTTTGGGTGCGATGGGCCGTGGTGTGATGGGCCATGGCCCGATAGGTCAGCGTGTCCCAGTGTCTTAATGGAAGGTCATGGCTGTTCATATCAATGGGCTATTTCTCACCATTCATGGCCACTGAAGGCTATTGAGGACTATAGAAGGCTATTGATGAGTGGCTTCATCCAGATGGGCCCTGACCACGTACAAATCCACCACGTGACCGGCCAGAAGCCGCTGAATCGGTGGCGTGTGGTTGAACAAGGGGTGATCATTGGCT
>JAGYMV010000296.1 GCA_018400355.1 Wenzhouxiangella sp. | reverse complement strand
CCATCGATGGTCCGGGCGCGTTTATTCGCACCAACATCAATGGCACCCAAACCCTTCTCGACCAAGCATTGGCGCATTGGAAAACACTCAGTGGTCAGGAAAAAGAAGACTTCCGTTTTGTGCACGTCTCCACCGATGAGGTCTATGGCACCTTAAAGCCCGATGAGCCGGCTTTTGATGAGCAGCACCAATACGCACCCAACTCGCCCTACGCCGCCTCCAAGGCCGCCGCCGATCATTTGGCGCGTGCCTGGAACAAGACCTATGGTCTGCCGGTGATCATCACCAACTGCTCCAACAATTACGGTCCTTATCAGTTCCCCGAAAAACTCATTCCTTTGATGCTGATCAACGCGTTGAGTGGAAAATCCTTGCCTGTCTATGGCGATGGCCAACAGCGAAGAGACTGGTTGTATGTTACCGACCACTGCCGCGCCATTGAGCGGGTGTTGGCGGCGGGCGAGCCCGGTCGGGTCTACAACATTGGGGGCGATGCGGAGACCACCAACCTGACGGTGGTGCACACTTTGTGCGACTTGCTCGATGAGCGTGTGCCAAGCGACCGCCCCCGACGCGAGCAAATTGAATACGTGACCGACCGCCCAGGGCACGATCGACGATATGCGATCAATGCCAGCCGAATCAAACAAGAACTGGGGTGGGCGCCACTGATGAATTTCGAAGAAGGCCTGAAAGCCACAGTGGATTGGTATTTGAACAATCGATCTTGGTGGGAGCGCATACAAGATGGTCGCTATCGCCAAGAGCGATTGGGCTTGGGCGCGATCAGTCAGACAATGGATGGAGCAGCATGAACAGACGCGGCATTATTTTGGCCGGGGGTGCCGGTACCAGGCTTTACCCCATCACCCAAGTCATCAGCAAACAACTCCTGCCGGTGTATGACAAACCGATGATCTACTATCCCTTGTCGACCCTCATGCAAGCAGGGATCCGCGAGATTTTATTGATCACCACCCCGCATGAGCAGCACCTGTTTCAAAAACTTTTGGGTGATGGCTCGCAGTGGGGTCTGACGCTTGAGTATGCGGTGCAAGAAACGCCGCGTGGTTTGGCCGATGCGTTCATCGTTGGTCGATCATTCATCGATGGCAAGCCTTCTTGTCTTGTGTTGGGCGACAACATTTTCCACGGCGATGGCATGGGCCAGTTGCTGTCGCGTGCCATGGCACGACCAACCGGTGCCACGGTGTTTGGCTATTATGTCAGTGACCCAGAGCGGTATGGCGTGGTTGAAATGGATGGCTCAGGGCAGGTGCTGTCTTTGGAAGAAAAGCCCAAACAACCCAA
>JAGYMV010000295.1 GCA_018400355.1 Wenzhouxiangella sp. | reverse complement strand
CGGCCTTGGCTCTGGCCGCCCACCTCAAAGGCATTGGGGCTGAGGTGGTGATGCCGAAAAACGCGATTGAGGCCAAGATCAAAGCGGTGGGCACGCACCACGGGACGGTGCATTTTTGTGAACCCACCCAACAAGCGCGCGAAGCGGGCTTGGCCCACTGGGTGGACCAAGGACGGGTGCCCATTCCACCCTATGACCACCCCCACATCATCGCCGGCCAAGGCACCGCCGCACTCGAGTTAATGACGCAAGCCAAAGACCTCGATGTGATTGTCGCCCCCATTGGTGGCGGCGGATTGATCTCGGGGACGGCCCTGGCCACCTTGGCACTCAACCACCCCAACAAACCCCGAGTGATCGGCATTGAACCCCAAGGTGCCGATGACACTTACCGCTCATTGGCCAATGGCCAGCGGGTCACTGAGCATCACCCCGACACCATCGCCGATGGCCTGCGTGCGTTGGTGGGTGAGATGAACTTTGCTTTGATTGAGGCGCACGTTGAGTCGGTGCTGTGTGTCACAGAACAACACATTGTTGAGGCGATGGTGTGGTTGTGGCGAGACCTAAAACAAGTCATCGAGCCATCGGGTGCGGTCGCGTTCGCCGGGATATTGGCCTACCCAGAAGTGTTTGAGGGGCAACGGGTGGGCGTGATCTTATCCGGCGGCAACATGAACCTCCCCAACCCCTTGGTCGCATCCTAAAAACGCCAACAAAAAAACAACCCATTGCACCAAGGTCCATTAGCGCTGTGCTCATTTGGTGCTAGTCTCAATAGACACAACACGCATCAAAAAAGGACCCCTTCCGATGGAGCTGTGGTTACTCAGACACGCCAAAGCCGATTCGTTCTCAGAGACTGGGCGCGATCAAGACCGACCACTCGCGCCCGCCGGCGAGGCCATGTGCCAACGCCTCAATGCTTGGCTTCGGACGCACATCGAACACCACCCCAAACCGCGGACCATTCGTTTCTCGCCGGCGCTTCGAACCACCCAAACCATCGAATGGGTGACCCAGGGTTTGGCCTTGCCAGCCCCTAGGCCACTGGATGACTTGTGGGCCGCGAGCACGGGGGACTTGGTGGAGATCATTCAAACACTGGCCGATGCGCCAGGGCCCATTTGGCTGATTGGTCACAACCCAGGCTTATCGGATGTGGTGGCGTGGTTGGCCTCCCCGTTGCCACCACCGGGCATGAAACCCGGGACCTTGGTCAGACTGAATGTGACCTTGCCCTTGCAGCCTAGGGCTGGTGAGATCATTGAAGTGGTGCAGTTGGGCGCTCAGATCTAACGGTTTTTTTAAG
>JAGYMV010000294.1 GCA_018400355.1 Wenzhouxiangella sp. | reverse complement strand
TCAAGTCACAGGATTAGATTTGGTCGGTGGTCTGGTCGGCGAGACCTACAGAAATGTCAGCCGAGGTTATGCTCAGACTCAAGTCACCGCCAGCAATGGGTCCGCTGGCGGTTTGATTGGGAAGATGGGCGGTACAATCACCGCCTTGTCGGTTTCACAGAGCTATGCCACCGGATTGGTCAGCGGCAACAGTGACTCTCGCGGCCTGGTGGGCAATGCAACCCGACCCAGTGGCTCAGCGTCGTTCACTGTGACCGATTCGTTTTGGGATGTGGATGCCTCGGGCTTCGGCTCGGTGGGCACAGACGATGTGGGCGCGATCGGTAAAACCACATCAGATATGAAAACACAAACCACCTTCACCAATGCCGGCTGGGATTTCACGGCCAACACTGGCGATTGGCTGATGGTCGACACCGCCACTTATCCAATCTTTCAAGCACTCGCCTTTGCCGGCGGGGAGGGCACTTCGGCCTCGCCTTATCAAATTGCCCACTGGGAGCACTTGAACAACATTCGGATCAAGTTGGATTCACACTTTGTGGTCAGCCAAGATTTAGGTCCATTCAGTGCCGGCTACACCACCCATGTCAAAAACGGCGCCACTTTGGCCAATGGGGGCCTAGGTTGGCAGCCGATTGGCAAGAACGGTGCAGAGTTTACAGGGGTGCTGGATGGAGCGGGTCACAGCGTTTCAGATTTAGAGATTGCAAGAAGTGCTGAACCTGAAGTCGGTCTTTTCGGCGCCATGGGCAAAAACGGCAGCATACAGAATCTTGAGCTGTTGAATGCCTCGGTGGAAGGATCGCTTTATACCGGCGCCCTGGTGGGCCGCACGAAGCTAGAAGCTGGGGTGCTGTCCAACATCAAAGTCACCGGACAAGTGACTTCAAGCGGTGCTGGGGTCGGCTGCTTGGTTGGTGCGAGCCATTCCAGTATCACCGATGCCCACGTGGTCTGCACTGTGGTTGGTGACACCGAGGTGGGTGGGCTCGTAGGCGATAATGACTCCGATAGCCTCATTGAGCGCTCTTCCAGTGCAGGCTCTGTGAGTGGCACATCATCTGTTGGTGGTTTGTTGGGCTCGAGCTGGAGGTTCACCTCAATCGAAGAAAGCTTTAGCCACAGTGATGTGACCGCCAATTCCAAGGTCGGTGGCTTGATTGGTGAGAATTTTTCTTCGGTGGTCAACACCTATGCCATTGGCACCGTCACCGGCACAGATGGCGCCACCACGGGCGGTTTGATCGGTAGCAATGGCGACCCTTCCAATACTGCTGTCGGTGGCGATGTGAGCAACAGCTATGCCGCGGGTGCGGT